>NZ_JBHTSF010000135.1:19947-24066 GCF_042795295.1 Streptomyces sp. NPDC056486 | reverse complement strand
CCAGAAGATCTGGGGGCCCCGCCCTGAACGCTGCCGACGCCTAAGGCGTGGAAACGGCCGTCAGTTGTCGTCCTCGTCGATGAGGAAGCCACGCATCGGCGACGGAGCCTGCTGCATGGGCTGCGGGGCCTGCGGCCGCACCGGCGCCATCGGCTGGGTCATCGCCGGGGACATCTGCTGCTGGCCGCCGTAGGACGGGCCTGCGGTGGGCTGGTTGCCGCCCATCGACTGCTGGCCGCCGTACGAAGGGGCGCCCGCGCCGGCCGGTGCCATGGAAGGCGCCGGGGACGGCGGAAGGGAAGCAGCCGCCGGAGTCCGCGGAGGAGCCAGCGAGTCGTCGGCCTGGGTCTCCAGCTGACGGAGCTGCGACTCCAGGTAGGACTTCAGACGCGTGCGGTACTCGCGCTCGAAGCCGCGCAGGTCCTCGACCTTGCGCTCAAGCGTGGCGCGGGCGGACTCCAGGGAGCCCATCGCCACACGGTGCTTCTCCTGCGCGTCCCGCTCCAGGGCGTCGGCCTTGGCACGGGCGTCGCGCTCGAGGCCCTCGGCACGCGAACGCGCCTCGCCGACGATCTTGTTGGCCTCGGAACGGGCCTCCGCGATCGCCTGGTCGGCGGTCTGCTGAGCAAGGGAGAGCACGCGCGCGGCACTGTCGCCGCCGGGGCCCTGACCGGGCTGGGGCATCTGCGGACCGTGGCCGCCCATGGGACCACCCATGGGGCCGCCCATCGGGCCACCCTGACCCATCGGTCCTGGACCCTGCGGGCCACCCTGCTGCGGGCCGTGCCCACTGGGGCCCGCGGGAAGCTGCGGCGCGCCACCGGGCAGCTGCGGCGGACCGCCCATCTGCTGGTGCTGCGGATGCTGCTGCGGGTGCTGCTGCTGCTGCGGCGGCACCGGCTGCGGGCCCGATATTGCGGCGGGCACGGGAGCACCCGGACCGCGCTGGTCCTGCGGTTCCGGAGGCTTGCGCATACCGCCCTGCTGCTGGTTCTGTGCAGCGGCGCGGGTGGCTGCGGCCAGCTTGGCGCGCAAGTCCTCGTTCTCGCGGAGCAAGCGAGTCAGTTCGGCTTCGACCTCATCGAGGAAGGCATCGACCTCGTCCTCGTCATAGCCTTCTCGGAGGCGGACGGTCGTGAACTGCTTGTTCCGCACGTCCTCGGGGGTCAACGGCATCTCTTCACCTCAACGTAGTCGTCGGCATTCGGCAAGACCGTATCGTTCACACGCCGCTCACAACCATGATCAGGATGTAGACGATGATCATCAATACGAAGAAGGACAGGTCGAGCGCCACGCCCCCGAGACGCAGCGGCGGAATGAACCGCCGCAGAAGCTTGAGCGGTGGATCAGTGACAGTGTAAGTGGCCTCCAGAACGACCACCATCGGCTTGCCGGGTTGCCATGAGCGGGCGAACTGGAAGACGTAGTCCATGACCAACCGGAAGATCAGCACGATGAGGAAGCACATCAGCGCGATGTAAAGCACCTGCAAGACCACGCCCATGTTGGCGGTTCCCTCTCCCCATGTTGCTCGTGCTGCGTTTGCCGGTTCTGCGTTACTGCGTCACTTACGTCTCAGCTCTGGTTGAAGAACCCGCCCTCTGCGATGCGAGCCTTGTCCTCCGCCGTTACATCGACGTTAGCAGGCGACAACAGGAACACCTTCTGCGTCACTCGCTCAATGCTGCCATGAAGGCCGAAGACCAGACCGGCGGCAAAGTCGACAAGTCGCTTCGCATCCGTGTCGTCCATCTCGGTCAGATTCATGATCACCGGAGTGCCCTCACGGAAGTGTTCCCCGATGGTACGGGCCTCGTTGTAGGTCCGAGGGTGCAGCGTGGTGATGCGGTAGGGCTCCCGCTCGGACACGACCTTGGGCATGATCACCGGTGAGTTCTTCTCCAGGCTCTGGCGTTCAGGTGTGATGGATGCCACGGGGGCGATTCGCGCCGGACGTCCTGATTCCGCGCCTAGCGAAGCGGAATGGGCGACGGGCTCACGCTGTGCGGGAGGCTGCACCACTCGTACCGATTCGTCCCTTTCGGGCGCGTGCGCCTGACGGGATTGATGTGACTGGTGAGGCGGCTCATGCCGCCGACGGTCCCGCTCGGGCTCCGGCTCGGGTTCGAACTCGTCATCGGGGTCGAACCCCGGACCGTCGTACCCGTCGTCCTCCACGAGGCCGAGGTAGACCGCCATCTTGCGCATCGCGCCGGCCATGCTCTGAGTCCTCCGCTCTGTGGTGGATCGGCTGTCGTCACCAACTGCCCGCGATCCACGAGGCCTCCCCGCCCAACAGCGAGAATGACCATATTTTCTGCTGTGGTCCGACTTCTTGGCGACGTTACCCGAGCCCGGGTCGGACTCCGAGTACCGCCGTACCGACGCGCACATGTGTCGCCCCGGCCGCCACGGCCTGTTCGAGGTCCGCACTCATCCCTGCCGATACCATGTTCGCAGCCGGATGAGCCGCGCGCATGAGGGTTGAGAATTCCATCAGCCGCTCGAACGCCGCCTGTTGCCGCCCCGCGTACGGGCCGGTGAGCGGCGCCACGGTCATCAGACCGTCGAGCCGCAGCCCCGGCGCCTGATCCACGAGTGCGGCCAGCTCTTCGATTCCGCCGGCACCCACTCCCCCGCGCTCGCCCCGCCCGTTCTCCTCGGCGTCGAGAGCGACCTGGATCAGACAGCCAAGCTCCCGCTCCCCGCGCACGGCACCCGTCGACAGGGCTGTGACCAGCTTGGGACGGTCCACGGACTGCACCACATCGGCATAACCGACCACAGAACGGACCTTGTTGGTCTGCAATTGACCGACAAAGTGCCAGGCAAGGGGAAGGTCGGAGCATTCGGCGGCCTTGGGGGCCGCGTCCTGGTCGCGGTTCTCGGCCACATGACGCACACCGAGTTCCGAGAGAATCCGCACATCACTCGCGGGATAGGTCTTGGTGACCACGATCAGGGTCACCTCCTCCCGCTTGCGCCCGGCCGCCGCGCACGCGGCCGCGATGCGCTCTTCGACCTCCGCCAGATTTGCGGTGAGTTGAGACTTACGGTCCGTCATGCCCTATCAGTCCAGCCAGACATAGCCCGCGAGCCGACCGGTGGTCCGGTCGCGGCGGTACGAGAAGTGGTCACCGGATTCCAGGGTGCACACCGGCGACTGCTCCCGGTCGTGCGCCCCGAGCCGCTCCAGCTGGGCGTGCACCCCCGCGGTCACGTCGACCGCCGGAGTGCCCCAGCTCGTCTCGGCGTACGCCGCGGGCTCGATCGCCGCGACCTCGGCGCGCATCGCCTCCGGCACTTCGTAGCAGCGGCCACAGACGGCGGGGCCGGTACGGGCGATGATGCGGGCCGGGTCGGCGCCCAGCTTCAC
The DNA here is from genome assembly GCF_042795295.1 of Streptomyces sp. NPDC056486. Classification (NCBI taxonomy): domain Bacteria; kingdom Bacillati; phylum Actinomycetota; class Actinomycetes; order Kitasatosporales; family Streptomycetaceae; genus Streptomyces; species Streptomyces sp. NPDC056486. Next base: position 20,687 of record NZ_JBHTSF010000135.1, on the reverse strand, counting down.
CATCGTCTCGACGGCGGCGGGAACGACCCCCGCCACCATCCCGGGCCGCCCCGCGTGAGCCGCCGCCGCGACCTTCGCGACCGGGTCGGCGAGCAGGACGGGTGTGCAGTCCGCGGTGAGGACCGCGAGGGCGAGGCCCCTGCGGGCGGTCACCACGGCGTCGACCGCCGGGATCTCGGCATCGGAGCCCCAGGGCCCGTCGACCACGACGACATCGGGGCCGTGGACCTGGTTCATCCAGACGACCCGCGCCGGGTCGATGCCGAGCGACTCGGCGGCCAGCGCACGGTTCGTCCGTACGGCCTGGGGGTCGTCGCCGACCGCACCGCCGAGATTGAGCTCTTCGTACGGAACGGCGCTCACCCCGCCCCACCTGTCGGTGAAGGCGAAGTGCGCGCCGCTCACAGTGCTGTGCTGGCTTATCACTTCAGAAAGTCCGGCACGTCCAGCTCTTCGGCCTGGCTGTCCTGGTAGGGACGGGCCGGCGGAACCTGCGGGGCCACGGGCGCGGACGGGGTTTCGTTGACCGGGGTCACCTCGATGGGCTCCGGGGTCGACGGCTCGTCGTGCGACGTGACGCTGCCCAGACCGCCGTAAGGCGAACGGGACTCAGCCGGACGGCTCGTGGCCGCAGGCTGCTCGTCGCGCTGCTTGCCCGACGAGGCGCTCAGGACGGTGTCCCGCTTCGACGGCGGCTGTCCGCCGGCGAAGCCCGCCGCGATGTCGGTGACCCGGACCAC
>NZ_JBHTSF010000135.1:0-19937 GCF_042795295.1 Streptomyces sp. NPDC056486 | reverse complement strand
TCGGGGCGGGCCCCGCCGGGGGGGGTTTGCCGGTCCCCGGTGGGGCGGGGGGCGCGCCCCCCCCCCCCCCCCGCCGCGATGACGGTGACCCGGACCTCGTCACCCAGGGCGTCGTCGATGACGGCGCCGAAGATGATGTTGGCCTCGGGGTGGGCCGCCTCGCTGACCAGTTGGGCCGCTTCGTTGATCTCGAAGAGGCCGAGGTCGGAGCCGCCGGAGATGGAGAGCAGGACTCCCCGCGCTCCGTCGATGGACGCCTCGAGCAGGGGCGAGGAGATCGCCATCTCGGCGGCGGCCACCGCGCGGTCGTCGCCGCGCGCCGAACCGATGCCCATGAGAGCCGAACCGGCCTCGGACATGACCGACTTCACGTCGGCGAAGTCGAGGTTGATCAGACCCGGGGTCGTGATGAGGTCGGTGATGCCCTGGACACCGGAGAGCAGGACCTGGTCCGCCGACTTGAAGGCGTCCAGAACGCTGACCTGCCGGTCCGAGATGGACAGGAGCCGGTCGTTGGGGATGACGATGAGGGTGTCGACCTCTTCGCGCAGCTCCGCGATCCCGTCCTCGGCCTGATTGGCGCGACGACGGCCCTCGAAGGTGAACGGCCGGGTGACGACGCCGATGGTCAGGGCGCCAAGAGAACGAGCGATGTTGGCGACGACAGGTGCGCCGCCCGTGCCGGTGCCACCGCCTTCGCCGGCGGTGACGAAGACCATGTCGGCCCCCTTGAGGACCTCCTCGATCTCCTCGCGGTGGTCCTCGGCCGCCTTGCGGCCGACTGCCGGGTTGGCTCCGGCGCCGAGGCCACGGGTGAGTTCACGGCCGACGTCGAGCTTGACGTCGGCGTCGCTCATCAACAGGGCTTGCGCGTCGGTGTTGATGGCGATGAACTCGACGCCCTTGAGACCGACCTCGATCATCCGGTTGATGGCATTGACACCACCGCCGCCGACACCGATGACTTTGATGACTGCGAGGTAGTTCTGCGGTGCTGCCACGTCGAAGGCCTCTCGCCTCGAGTTACGTGTCGCCGCCTCGCGGTCAAGCGCCGCGACGACTGATGCCGAATGGGACGGTCCGAACGCCGACCCGAACCCTAACGCTGAAGTTTAGGGTTACCAGTGTGTCTGTTCCTTGGACTCTTCCGAACAGGACACTAAGTCGACAAGTGGCGCACGTTCAACGAACACGCCGAACCTCCCGTTTTTCTTTTCACCCTATGTGATCAGCCGTAGCGCCGCCGAACCAGGGTGCTGGCCTGCGACGATATGCGTCAACTCGTGGATGACGCAGGGGCGGTGGGGACACTTACATCGAAGTGCCGTGCCTTGGGGGCGGCTTTCATCAAGGCGGTGAGTGTGCTTGCCTTCGTCCGCCCCTTCTCGCTGCTGCCCCACGCTACGGTGCGTCCGCCGCTCAACTCCAGCGAGATCGAGTCGTACGAACGAACCTTGACGACCCGGGTATCGCGGGCGACCGCAGCCGGAAGTGCTCCCGCGACCCGTACCGACTCGCGCCGCAGGTGGTGGGAGTCGAACCGGCGCAGGCTCTCCGCGGCGTTCTCCTGATCCGGCGTCAATTCCAGGTGCGGAACGCCCTTCGGCGCATGTCCGACCGTGGCGAATCGCACTCCCTTGGCGTCCACTTCGACGAACTTTCCGCCCTTTTCGATAAGGAGAACAGGCTTGCGTTCCGTCACCTTCAAACTGATTCCATGTGGCCAGGAACGGACGACGTCGACCGTGTCGATACGCGGAAGTTTCTTCCGCAGCCGGTCTTCGAGAGCGTCGGTGTCGACCGAGATCAGTGGCGCCCCGACCGGGGCCGCGGCGGCTTCGCGCACCTCTTGTGGCGTCAGGACCCGTGTCCCGGAAGTCGTCACGCGCTCCACGCGCAGCCACTGCGAGCCGTAGAGCAGCCAGCTGCCGCCCGCGCCGAGCACCACGAGTGCGATCAGCGAGAGGATCAGGGTGCGCGGCCGCGGCACGCGTACGCGGCCCCGTAGAAGGCGAGGCAGGCGGGGCGGGCGGGGAGGGCGGGGCGGGCGGGACCCACCAGCAGCAGCCTTCTGCCGTTCGGCGGTGGTCGGTCCGGCCACGGTCCCCTGCCTTCTTCTGCCTTCTAGTGCCGTCTCACCCGTTGCGGCGTGAGGCGATCGCCTCGTACACCATGCCGACGAGGAGGTCGTCGGCATCCCTGCGGCCGAACTCCGATGCGGCACGCGACATCTCGTACAGCCGGTGCGGATCGGCGAGCACCGGGAGCACGTTGCCCTGCACCCACTCGGGAGTCAGTTCGGCGTCGTCCACGAGGAGTCCGCCTCCCGCCTTGACCACCGGCTGGGCGTTCAGCCGCTGTTCGCCGTTGCCGATGGGCAGCGGGACGTAGGCGGCCGGAAGCCCGACGGCGGAGAGTTCGGCGACGGTCATCGCGCCCGCGCGGCAGAGCATCATGTCCGCCGCGGCGTACGCGAGGTCCATCCGGTCCACGTACGGTACCGGGATGTAGGGCGGCATACCGGGCATGTTCTCGACGTACGGCATTTCGTTCTTCGGGCCGACCGCGTGCAGGATCTGGATCCCGGCGCGCTGGAGCACCGGAGCGACCTGCTGGACGACCTCGTTGAGCCGCCTGGCGCCCTGCGAACCGCCGGAGACGAGCAGCGTCGGCAGGTTCGGGTCGAGGCCGAAGGCGGCGCGCGCCTCCGGGCGGACCCGGGCCCTGTCGAGCGTGGCGATGGTGTGGCGCAGCGGGATGCCGATGTAGCGGGAGTTGCGCAGCTTGCTGTCCGGCGTGGCGACGGCCACCCCGTGGGCGTACCGCGAGCCGATCTTGTTGGCCAGACCGGGCCGCGCGTTGGCCTCGTGGACGACGATCGGCGTCCCGGTCCGCTTGGCCGCGAGGTACCCCGGCAGCGCGACATAGCCGCCGAAGCCGACCACGCAGTCCGCCTTCGTACGCTCCAGGATCTGCTCGGCCGCCTTGATCGTGCCGCGCAGCCGCCCCGGGACGGTGATCAGCTCAGGGGTGGGCTTGCGCGGCAGCGGAACGGCCGGGATCAGCGCGAGTTCGTAGCCCCGCTCGGGTACGAGCCGGGTCTCGAGTCCACGCTCCGTGCCCAGGGCCGTGATGCCCACGGTCGGGTCCTGCCTCCGCAGGGCGTCCGCGAGGGCAAGCGCGGGCTCGATGTGGCCGGCGGTCCCCCCACCGGCGAGTACGACATGCACCGAAATTCACCGCTCTCCGGACGAACGCGCCTTGACGCGCCGTCTCATCGTGTTCCATCTCACCCGAGGTTGCCGCATGGCCAGGGCCGCCTTTGCCGCCGGGTCCTCCCGCGCGAAGGCGATGAGGAGTCCGATGGCGAACATGGTCGGCAGCAGGGCGGAGCCCCCGTAGGAGAACAGCGGGAGCGGGACACCGGCGATCGGCAGCAGACCGAGCACCGCACCGACATTGATCACGGCCTGCGCCGTGATCCAGGTGGTCACGCCTCCCGCGGCATACCGTACGAAGGGGTCCTCCGTGCGTCCGGCCACGCGGATACCCGCATAGCCTAGAGCCGCGAACAGAGCGAGCACCGACAGTGTCCCCGCCAGGCCGAGTTCCTCCCCCGTGATGGCGAAGATGAAGTCGGTGTGCGGTTCCGGCAGTTGACCCCATTTTTCCACACTCGCGCCGAGGCCGGAACCGAAGAATCCGCCGGAGGCCAGGGCGTAGATCCCGTGCACGGCCTGCCAGCACTGGTCGCCGGGGCCCGGATCCGTGGCACCGATGCAGGCGAGCCTCGCCATGCGGTTGGGGCTGGTCTTGATGAGGATCACACCGAGCAGCGCGGCGATGGAGAGCACTCCCGCGAAGAGCCGCGTCGGCGCCCCCGCGAGCCAGAGCAGACCGAAAAGGATCGCCGTGAGGATGATCGCCGTGCCCATGTCGCCGCCCAGCATGATCAGTCCGAGCAGCATGAAGGCGACGGGCACGAGCGGCACCAGCATGTGCTTCCACTGGGTGAGCAGGCGCTTGTCCTGTTTGCGGGCGAGCAGGTCCGCGCCCCACAGGACGAGGGCGAGCTTGGCGAACTCACTGGGCTGGAGCTGGAACGGGCCGCCCAGATAGATCCAGTTCTGGTTTCCGTTGACGCTGCGCCCTATCCCGGGGACCTGCACGAGCACCATCAGGAAGACGGTCACCGCGAGGATGGGATAGGCGAGCGCCCGGTGCAGCTTGATGGGCATCCGCATGGCCACGAGCAGCAGGATCGAGCCGAGCACGGCCGCGACGAACTGCTTGCGGAAGAAGTACGCGGCGGGCAGGTCGAGCTGCAGCGCCTGGATCATCGACGCCGAATAGACCATCACCAGGCCGAGCACGGTGATCAGCAGGCTGCTGCCGAAGATGAGGTAGTACGCGGTCAGCGGCCGGTCCCAGGCGCGCTTGATCCGGGTGTAGGACCGCCGTACCGCGCTCTCCCTGGGCGGCCGGGGCGCTCCCGCGGAGCGGACCGGAGCGGGCCGCCTGGCGAGGCGCGTGGGCGCGCGCCCGCTACCGCCGGCCATCAAGGCCCCCGCCGAGACACCACGACGCTGCCACGTGCCCTCCTAAGGGTGCCGGGCGCCCCCGGACCACAGGGGCCCGCGTCAGGCGCTCGCGCCGAGTTCGCGGACCGCGTCCGCGAACGCGTCACCACGCTTGTTGTAGTTGGTGAACATGTCCATCGACGCACAGGCCGGAGCCATCAGTACGGTGTCCCCCGGCTCGGCGAGCCGTGCCGCCTGTCGTACCGCGTCGGACATCGCCCCAGTGTCGGTCCGGTCGAGGTCGACGACCGGGACCTCGGGCGCGTGTCGCGCGAGGGCTTCGTGGATCAGCGCGCGGTCGGCGCCGATCAGGACGACACCCCGAAGTCGCTTCGCCGACTTGGTGACAAGCTCGTCGAAGGTGGCGCCCTTGGCGAGCCCGCCCGCGATCCAGACGATCGATTCGTACGCCGCCAACGAGGCTTCCGCCGCGTGGGTGTTGGTGGCCTTCGAGTCGTCGACGTACGCCACATCGGCCACGTCGGCGACGTGTTCGATGCGGTGTGCGTCCGGACGGAAAGCACGCAGACCGTCCCGGACGGCCGTCGCCGGTACGCCGTAGGCGCGCGCGAGAGCGGCCGCGGCCAGGGCGTTGGCGATGTTGTGCGGCGCGGGCGGCTGCACGTCGGAGATCTCTGCGAGCTCCTGGGCCTGCTTCTGACGGTCCGGCACGAAGGCACGGTCGACCAGAATGCCGTCCACGACGCCCAGTTGCGAGGGCGCGGGCGCGTTCAGCGTGAAACCGATGGCGCGGCAGCCCTCTTCGACGTCGGCCTCGCGGACCAAGTCCTCGGTGGCCTTGTCCGCCAGGTTGTAGACGCAGGCGACCTGATTGCCCTCGTAGACGCGGCCCTTGTCGGCGGCGTACGCCTCCATGGAGCCGTGCCAGTCCAGGTGGTCGGGCGCGAGGTTCAGGACGGTCGCGGAGTGGGCGCGCAGCGAGGGCGCCCAGTGCAGTTGGTAGCTGGAGAGCTCGACGGCCAGTACGTCATACGTCTCGTCGCCGGTGACGACGTCGAGGAGCGAGACCCCGATGTTGCCGACGGCCGCGGTCCGCAGGCCCGCCGCCTCCAGGATCGAGGCGAGCATCCGTACGGTCGTGGTCTTGCCGTTCGTGCCGGTGACCGCGAGCCACGGCGCGGCATCGGGGCCGCGCAGGCGCCAGGCCAGCTCGACGTCGCCCCACACCTCGACGCCCGCCTCCGCGGCGGCCGCGAAGAGCGGCTTGCCGGGCTTCCAGCCGGGCGTGGTGACGACGAGCTCGGTGCCTTGGGGCAGGGTGTCGCCGTCACCGAGGCGGACGGTGACGCCCAGGGCCTCGAGCTCGGCGGCCTGTGTGCGGGAGCGCTCGTCGTCGCCTTCGTTCACGACGGTGACGACGGCGCCCAGGCCGTGCAGCACGCGGGCCGCCGGGATGCCCGAGACGCCGAGCCCCGCGACAGTGACGTTCTTGCCTGCCCAAGTCATTACTTCTTGGCTGCCCATCCTGCGTAGAAGAGGCCGAGTCCGACGATCACGCACATGCCCTGGATGATCCAGAAGCGGACCACCACAAGGACTTCGGACCACCCCTTGAGTTCGAAGTGGTGCTGCAGTGGCGCCATGCGGAAGACGCGCTTCCCGGTCATGCGGAAGGAGCCGACCTGGATGACGACCGACATCGTGATCAGGACGAAGAGGCCGCCGAGCAGGGCGAGGAGCATCTCCGTGCGCGAGCAGATCGCGAGTCCGGCGAGCGCGCCGCCCAGGGCGAGCGAGCCGGTGTCACCCATGAAGATCTTGGCGGGCGAGGTGTTCCACCACAGGAAGCCGAAGCAGGCACCCATAAGGGCGGAGGCCACAACAGCTAGGTCAAGTGGGTCTCTGACCTCGAAACACGCCTGTGGGTTGGTCAGTGTGACCGCGTTGGCGCAGGACTCCTGGTACTGCCAGACACCGATGAAGGTGTACGCGCCGAAGACCATCACGGAGGCGCCCGTGGCGAGGCCGTCGAGGCCGTCCGTGAGGTTCACGCCGTTCGACATCGCGAGGATCATGAACAGCGCCCAGACCACGAAGAGCACCGGGCCGATCGACCAGCCGAAGTCCGTGACGAACGACAGCTTGGTGGAGGCCGGGGTCTGGTTGCGGTTGTCGGGCCAGTTCAGCGCGAGCACGGCGAAGCCGATGCCGACGATCAGCTGTCCCGCCATCTTCGCCTTGGCCCGCAGGCCGAGCGAGCGCTGCTTGACGATCTTGATGTAGTCGTCGAGGAAGCCGACGAGGCCCATGCCTCCCATCAGGAAGAGCACCAGAAGGCCGGAGAGCGTGGTCTCCGTACCCGTGATGATCTTCGTGAGGAAGTACGCGACGAACGTGGCCAGGATGAAGGCGATACCACCCATGGTCGGCGTACCGCGCTTGCTGTGGTGCTCGCGCGGGCCGTCGTCCCGGATGAACTGGCCATAGCCCTTGCGGGCCAGGAACTTGATGAGGAGCGGGGTTCCGACCAGGGTCAGGAAGAGCCCGATCACACCCGCGAAGAGGATTTGCCTCATCGGCCGGCGACCTGCCCCTCGGATGACGCGGAGTCATCGAGCAGCGCCGTGGCGACCCGCTCGAGACCGACCGATCTGGAAGCCTTCACCAGCACGACGTCTCCCGGGCGCAGCTCGCTGCGCAGCAGGTCGATCGCCGCCTGTGCGTCGGACACGTGCACCGACTCCTCACCCCACGAACCCTCGTTGTATGCGCCCAGTTGGAGCCAGGACGCTTCCCTGCCCCCGACTGCCACGAGCTTGCTCACGTTCAGCCGGACAGCCAGCCGTCCGACCGCGTCGTGTTCGGCGAGCCCCTCGTCACCGAGCTCGGCCATATGACCGAGCACCGCCCACGTACGACGTCCCTTGGCCATGGCCGCGAGCGCGCGCAGGGCGGCTCGCATGGACTCGGGGTTCGCGTTGTAGGCGTCGTTGACGACCGTCACGCCGTCCGGGCGCTCGGTGACCTCCATCCGCCAGCGGGACAGCGTGCCCGCCTCGGAGAGCGCGCGGGCGATCTCGTCTGCGGACATGCCCAGCTCATGGGCGACGGCGGCCGCGGCAAGCGCGTTCGACACGTGGTGCTCACCGTACAGCCGCAAGGTCACGTCGCTGCACCCGGAGGGTGTGTGCAACCTAAAGGCAGGCTGTCCGTTCTCCGTGAGCCGGACATTCTCGGCGCGTACGTCGGCGTCGGCGGCCTCTCCGAAGAAGAGGACGCGCGCCTTCGTGCGCGAAGCCATGGCGCGGACGAGGGGGTCGTCGGCGTTGAGGACGGCGGTGCCGTCGGCGGGCAGGCTCTCGACGAGTTCACCCTTCGCCTCTGCGATCTGCTCGCGTCCGCCGAACTCGCCGATGTGGGCGGTGCCGACGTTGAGCACGAGGCCGATCTTCGGCGGGGTGAGGCCGGTGAGGTAGCGGATGTGGCCGATGCGGCGCGCGCCCATCTCCAGGACGAGGAACCGCGTCTCGTCGGTGGCGCTGAGGGCGGTGAGCGGCAGGCCGATCTCGTTGTTGAGCGAGCCCGGCGTGAAGACCGTGGGCGCCTTGCTCCGCAGGACCTGGGCGAGCAGGTCCTTGGAGCTGGTCTTGCCGACGGAGCCTGTGAGCGCGACGAGCGTCGCGCCGAGGCGCTCCACCACGTGCCGCGCCAGGGCTCCGAGGGCCGCCTGCACGTCGTCGACGACGATGGCGGGCACGCCGACGGGGCGCGCGGCGAGGACGGCGGCGGCGCCTGCCCCGATCACCGCGGACGCGTAGTCGTGGCCGTCGACGCGCTCGCCGACGAAGGCGACGAAGAGGCTGCCGGGCTCCACTTCACGGGAGTCCCTGACGACCGGTCCGGTGACCTGGACGGACGGATCCGGTATGTCGTAGGTCTGCCCGCCGACGACAGTGGCGATCTCGGCGAGGGAGAGGGCGATCACAGATTCATCCCTGGGTTTGCTGGATAGCTTCGCGAAGTACCTGGCGGTCGTCGAAGGGACGTACCACCCCGGCGATGTCCTGTCCCTGCTCGTGGCCCTTGCCCGCGACGAGGACCGTGTCGCCCGGCTCGGCACGGGCGACGGCCGCGCGGATGGCGGTGGCGCGGTCCTCGAAGACGGCGACGTCGCCGCGCTCGTGGGACGGCACGTCGGCGGCGCCGGCGAGCATCGTGGCGAGGATCGCCAGAGGGTCCTCACCTCGGGGATTGTCGGCGGTGAGGACGGCGGTGTCGGCGAGCCGGGCCGCGGCGGCGCCCATCGGCATCCGCTTGGTCTTGTCCCGGTCGCCGCCGCAGCCGAGGACGATGTGCAGTTTGTTCTCGGTGACCTTGCGCAGGGCGCGCAGGACCGATTCGACGGCGTCCGTCTTGTGGGCGTAGTCGACGACCGCGAGGTAGGGCTGGCCCGCGTCGATGCGCTCCAGGCGGCCGGGGACGCCCGGGACCGCAGCGACGCCGTCGGCGGCCTGCTGCGGGTCGATCCCCGCGACGGCCAGCGAGACGATCGCGGCGAGGGTGTTGGCGACGTTGAATGGACCGGCCAGCGGGGACCGTGCGGTGATCCGCTCCCCCTTCGGACCGACCGCCACGAACGTGGAGTCGAACGGCATGACCTCGACATCCTCCGCCCGCCAGTCGGCGTCGGGGTGCCCCTCCGCCGAGAAGGTGGTGACGGGGACCTCGGACTCGGTGATGAGCCGGCGCCCGTACTCGTCGTCGAAGTTGACCACTCCGAGCCGGGAGCGCTGTTTGGAGAACAGCTGCGCCTTGGCCTGGAAGTAGTCCTCCATATCGGAGTGGAACTCCATGTGCTCCGGGCTGAGGTTGTTGAAGACGGCGACGTCGAAGACGCAGCCGTCCACCCGGCCGAGTACGAGGGCGTGACTGGAGACCTCCATGACGACGGCCTCGACGCCGCGCTCGCGCATCACCGCGAACAGCGCCTGGAGGTCGGTCGCCTCAGGGGTCGTACGTTCGGACTTGATCCGCTCTTCGCCGATGCGCATCTCGACCGTGCCGATGAGACCGGTCGACCGGATGCCCTTGAGGCCGCCCTCGACGAGATAGGCCGTCGTGGTCTTGCCGGACGTACCGGTGATGCCGATCTGGAGCAGATCGCGCCCCGGATGGCCGTACACCGTCGTCGCGAGCTCCCCCATGGAGCCGCGCGGGTCGGCGACGACCAGGACCGGCAGGCCCGTGACGGTCGCGCGTTCGGCGCCCGTCGGGTCGGTGAGGATCGCGGCGGCGCCGAGGTCGGCGGCCTGCGCGACGAAGTCGGCGCCGTGCAGCCGGGCGCCGGGCAGCGCGGCGTAGATGTCGCCGGGGCGGACCGCGCGGGAGTCGTGCGTGATGCCGCTGACCTCCCCCGTGCCCGGGGCGGCGACGCCCAGCTGATCGGCGATCCTGGCGAGCGGCGTCGCGGAGACCTGGACCGGCCGCGGCGGTCCCGGATATGTCACGGGAACGCCCTTCTGGGTGGTTTGGGACTGATCAGCGTGTGGCACGGCGGTGAGCGTACCGGGCTCACCGGGTGTTGGGCGAAGCGGGCGGTGTGGCGGAGGCTGGTTGTCCGGCCTCGGAGTGATCGTTGTCACGGGTTTGTCCTGGTAGGGCTCAGGGTTCGAAGGTGACGGGGAGCCGGGCCGCGCTTTTGCCTGTGGGCGGGACCTGGAGCGTCTTGAGGGCGAACTGCATGACTTCCTTGTAGATGGGACCGCAGATCTGGCCGCCGAAGTAGCTTCCCTTGGTGGCGTTCTGAATCGCGCAGTAGACGGTGACGCGCGGCTTGTCGGCGGGCGCGAACCCGGCGAAGGACGAGGTGTAGCCCTTGTACTTGCCGGTCTCAGGGTCGACCCGGTTGGCCGTACCCGTCTTGCCCGCGACCCGGTAGCCGGGGATGCGGGCCTTGGTGCCCGTGCCCTCTTCGTCGTCGACGACGGACTCGAGCATGTGCGACACCGTCTTGGCGGTCTTCTCGCTCACCACACGGGTCTTCTTGGGCTTCTGCGCGGGCGTGAAGCGGCCGTCGGGGCCCTTTATGCCGCGTACCAGCGAGGGCTCGACGCGTACGCCGCCGTTGGCGATGGTCGAGTAGACGGAGGCCGCCTGCATCGCGTTGATCGAGAAGCCCTGGCCGAACGGGACCGTGAACTGCTGCGAGGTGGACCACTTGTCGGCCGGCGCGAGGATGCCGGACGTCTCGCCGGGGAAGTCGAGCCCGGTCTCCCTGCCGATGCCGAACTTGCGCAGGTACGAGTAGAGCGACTTGTTGGCTTCACGCTGGGTCTTGCCCAGCTCGCCGGTGGCCAGGATCGTGCCGATGTTGCTGGACTTGGCGAGCACGCCGTTGAGCGTGAGGTGCCAGGTCGGGTGGTCGATGTCGTCCTGGAAGAGCCGGTCGCCGCGGTGCAGCCGGTTGGGGACCGTCACATGCGTGCCGGGCGTGGCCGCGTTCTCCTCGAGGACGGCGGCCATCGACATGATCTTCGCGGTCGAACCCGGCTCGAAGGCGTCCTGGAGCCCCGCGTTGCCCAGGGCCGTGCCGTCGGCCTGCGAGAGGTCGTTCGGATCGAAGCCCGGGGAGTTGGCCATCGCGAGGATCTCGCCGGTCTTGTTGTCCTGCACTATCACGTAGCCGCGGTCCGCCTCGGACTTCTTGACCTGCTCGGTGATGGCGTTCTGCGCGGCCCACTGGATGTCGCGGTCGATGGTGAGCTCGACGTCCGAGCCGGGCACGGCGGGCGTCTCCGTGCTGCCCGCGGTCGGCACCTGATGGCCGCCGGACTGGGCGTACCTGATCTTGCCGTCCTTGCCCGCGAGCTCCTTGTTGAGCTGCTGCTCGACACCGCCCGCGCCCTTGCCCTCGGCGTTGACCCAGCCCAGTATCCCGGCGCCCAGGGTGTCGTTCGGGTACACGCGCTTGCTGCTGGGGTCCTGGAAGACGCCCGCCAGGACGTTGGCGCTCTTCTTGTCGGTGCTCGCCTTGTCGTCGAGCGCGCCGCGCAGGTCCTTGATCTGCTTCCAGACCTGCGGGGTCTGCCTGCGGGCGAGCAGGACGTAGCGCGTCTTGGGGGTCTTGAGCTGCTCGGTGAGCCGGTCGACGTCCTTGTCGAGGATCGGGGCGAGGAGCGCCGCGGCCTGTTCGGGCCCGTCCTTGATGCCCATCTCCTTCGCCGTGAACATCGTGGGGTCGGCCGTGATGTCGTACGCGTCCACGCTGGCGGCGAGCTCGACGCCGCTGCGGTCGGTGATGCCGCCGCGCTCGGCGGTCAGGACGTGGCTGAAGTAGCGGTTCTTCTCGGCCTTGGTGGTGTACACGCTCGCGTCGACCGCCTGCACCTGGAGGAGGCGTACGACAAAGGCCAGCATCACCAGGGTCAGGCCGAGGCTCACCATGCGAAGGCGGGGCCGGGGGCTGCCGAGCCGGATGGTGCGGGCCTTGGTGGCGGGGCGGGGGCGGCGGGCCGCGGGGCGGGCCCCTGATCCCGGGCGGCGCTGTTCGCCGGGGCGGGCGGGGCGCGAAGGCCGCGCGGGACCCGGGACCCTGCGTCGCGGGGGTTGGCGGTCCGTCACTTACGTCACCTGCCGGAGGTCGTGGGGCCGGGCTTCGCGGAGGGGGTGGGCGTGGGCGTGGCTTCCGAGGGGGCGGCGGAGGGGGCCGGGGGTGCCTGGGGCGGCGAGGGCGACGGTGTGGGCGTGGCCGGGAGCGAGACCGAGGGCGCCGGGGACGCCACCTCCTGCGGGCGCGGCTCGGGCCGCAGCGCGGAGGTCTGCTCGGCGGCGCCGGGAACGCCGCGCACGGTGCCGTCCGGGTTCAGGAAGGCAGGGTCGCCGCCCGGCACCATGCCGAGCTCACGGGCGCGGCGCTGGAGGGCGTCAGGGGCGGCGTAGGCGTCCACGTCCCGCTGGAGCTCCTGCTCCTGGTCGGTGAGCTCGGTCGTCTCCTTCTTGAGCTCGCTCAGCTGGAACGAGCCCTCGTTGAGCGAGGAGTTCAGGATGAGAAGGCCGATCAGGCCGCCGCCGAGGAGCAGCACGACGAGCAGCACGAAAGGCGTGCGCGCGGCCTGGCTCGGCCCCGCAGGAAGGAGCCGCGCGAGCCGGGCGGCCCTTCCGCGCAACTGCGGCTTCTTGCTCATGGGGTCTCCTGGGGGACGCCGTTCACGGGTGCTCCTTGCGGGCACGCTGCACAGAGCCTCCTCGCCTCACGGAGCCTCCTCGCTTCACAGAGCCTCCTCGCGGATGCGCATCGCACCCCGCAGCCTCGCCGGGGCCGCCCTGCGGTTCTCGGCGACCTCTTCCTCGGTCGGCAGTTCCGCGCCGCGCGTGAGCAGCTTGAGCCGGGGCTGGTAGCGCTCGGGGACGACGGGCAGACCGGGCGGCGCGGTCGTCGCGGCGCCTGCCGCGAACACCCGCTTGACCAGGCGGTCCTCGAGCGAGTGGTACGAGAGGACGGCGATGCGGCCGTCGACGGCGAGCGTCTTCACGGCCGCCGGGATGGCCGCCTCCAGGACGCTCAGCTCGCCGTTGACCTCGATGCGCAGGGCCTGGAAGGTGCGCTTGGCGGGGTTGCCGCCGGTGCGCTTGGCGGCCTGCGGCAGGGAGTCGCGGATCAGCTCGACGAGCCGCGCGCTGTTGCTGAACGGTTCCTTCTCGCGCTCGCGCACGACGGCGCCCACGATCCGCTTGGCCTGCTTCTCCTCGCCGTACTGGCGCAGGATCCGCACCAGTTCGCCCGGTGCGTACGTGTTGAGGACCTCGGCGGCGCTGACGCCGGTCGTCTGGTCCATGCGCATGTCGAGGGGCGCGTCCTGCGCGTAGGCGAAGCCCCGGTCCGCCTCGTCGAGCTGCATGGAGGAGACACCGAGGTCGAAGAGGACGCCCTGGACCTTCGCGATGCCGAGCCGGTCCAGTACGTCGGGGAGCTCGTCGTAGACGGCGTGCACCAGTTCGGCCCGGTCGCCGAAGGGGGCGAGCCGCTCCCCGGAGAGCCGCAGCGCTTCCTTGTCGCGGTCGAGGCCGATCAGGCGGGCCGACGGGAAGGTGGAAAGCAGCGCCTCGCTGTGGCCGCCGAGACCGAGGGTGCAGTCGACGACGACCGCACCCGGCTGGGCGAGCGCGGGGGCCAACAGGTCCAGGCATCGCTGGAGCATCACCGGGACATGTCGGGTGTGGCTCAAAGGGCCCTCTCAGGTCCGGCGCGGCGAAACGTGCGCACAGCCGGGTCCCCGCCCGCCCGGGAAGGTGCATGGCCTGCTGGCGCCGGGGAAGTGGCGTCAGCCGACCGGGAGCGGGAGGAGGCCGAGCCGTACGTACGCGCCGCGTACGCGGGGGGATTCAGGCAATCCCCGGGTGAACAGTCCAGCGGGGAGCAGGTCACGGCCCTCCCACTTCGCGTCACTTTAGTCCACCCTGTCGCCCGGTCAATCAACTGGCCTGCGCGTCGCGGACGGGTCCTCGAAGGAGCCGCACATCGCACTCCGTCACCCGTTCGGGGGTAGCCCGTCCACTCCTGTGGGTTAGCTCACAACAAGACTCATTGACGTTCTTTGTCCCTTCTCACAGCGGGCCCGGACGATCAGTGCCGACTACCGTCATAGCCATGTCGACTTCCGCATCCCCTACGGGAAGCTTCCCCGCAGAGCCGTCCGGTGGCATAGCCGCCGACGGCACCGTCACGGACCGCCTCGTCGAGGCCAACCACCGGTACGCCTCGGGCTTCACCGACCCGGGCATGGACGCGCGCCCCGTCCTCGGCGTGGCCGTCGTCGCCTGCATGGACGCCCGCATCGACCTCCACGACGCGCTCGGCCTCGAACTGGGTGACTGCCACACCATCCGCAACGCGGGCGGCGTGGTGACCGACGACGTCATGCGCTCCCTGACGATCAGCCAGCGCGCCCTCGGCACGAAGAGCGTCGTCCTGATCCACCACACGAGCTGCGGTCTGGAGAGCCTCACCGAGGAGTTCCGGCACGAGCTCGAGCTCGAGGTCGGCCAGCGGCCCTCCTGGGCGGTGGAGGCCTTCCGCGACGTCGACCAGGACGTGCGGCAGTCGATGCAGCGCGTGCGGACCTCGCCGTTCCTCCTGCACACCGACGACGTGCGGGGATTCGTCTTCGATGTGACCACGGGTCTGCTGCGGGAGATCGACCCTGCGTGACCGCGTCCGGACCGTACCTTTCCGGATCGGCTCGGCAGTCAAAAGGGCGTAAGACCCGACATAACGCCGCCAGTTATCCACGGGCGAGTGACACAACCCGGTATGCCCAACAAGAATGCGGGTGTGGCATCACGCTGAACCATTCACGCGTGGTGTCCGTGATTCGGGGTGGGCCGGGCCGCACACAGATGCGTCGGCCCGGAGAACGTGTGTCCGAGGAGGGCCGGGTGACGACCTATGACGATCGAGCGAGCCTCACAGATCTGACCGCCACAGCGGAGCGTGTCCGCAGGTCGGTCGAGGGTGTGATCGAAGGTAAGCCAGAGGTCGTACGGCTTTCGCTGACCGTGCTCCTCGCCGAGGGGCACTTGCTGATCGAGGATGTACCGGGCGTGGGAAAGACCATGCTCGCCAAAGCACTCGCGCGGTCCATCGACTGCTCGGTGCGGCGTATCCAGTTCACGCCTGATCTGCTGCCGTCGGACATCACTGGTGTGTCCATTTTCGACCAGCAGCGCCGGGACTTCGAGTTCAAGCCCGGCGCGATCTTCGCGCAGATCGTGATCGGCGACGAGATCAACCGTGCGTCACCGAAGACGCAGTCCGCGCTCCTGGAGTCCATGGAGGAGCGCCAGGTCACCATCGACGGGCAGACCTATGAACTGCCGAGCCCCTTCATGGTGGTGGCGACGCAGAACCCCGTCGAGATGGAGGGAACCTATCCCCTGCCCGAGGCGCAGCGCGACCGCTTCATGGCGCGCGTCTCGATCGGCTACCCGAGCGCGGATGCCGAGCTGCAGATGCTGGACGTGCACGGCGGTGTATCGCCGCTCGACGACCTCCAGCCGGTGGCGCACGCGCACGACATCGTGAAGCTCATCGACGCCGTCCGCACGGTCCACGTCGCCGACTCCGTACGGCGGTACGCCGTGGAGCTTGTCGGGGCGACCCGCAACCACCCGGACCTGAGACTCGGGGCATCCCCGCGCGCGACGCTGCATCTACTGCGGGCGGCCAAGGCCTCCGCCGCGCTCAGCGGCCGGGAGTTCGCCCTGCCGGACGATGTGCAGGCCCTCGCCGTGGCGGTGCTCGCGCACCGGCTGCTGCCCACGGCACAGGCCCAGTTGAACCGTCGTACGGCCGAATCGGTCATCCTGGAAATCCTCCAGCGCACGCCCGTACCGGCCGCCGCCCAGCCGAACAGCGGCTACTTCAACCAGCAGCCGCCCGGCGCGCGGAGGCTGTGATGGCGGACGGGGGGCCGCAGCCGGCGCAGGCCGATGAGGACAAGGGCGGACTGCGGACCGCGCTCGCGGGTCTGACCACACGCGGGCGTTCGTTCCTCGCGGCCGGGGTCGCCGCCGCCGTCTGCGCGTACGTCCTGGGGCAGAGCGATCTGCTCCGGGTCGGGCTGCTGCTCGCCGTCCTTCCGCTGGTGTGCGCGACCGTGCTCTACCGCACCCGCTACCGCGTCGCGGGCAGCCGCAGGCTCTCCCCCGCGCGCGTGCCCGCCAGTTCGGAGGCCCGTGTCCATCTGCGGATGGACAACGTCTCGCGACTGCCCACGGGCCTCCTGATGCTCCAGGACCGGGTGCCCTACGTCCTGGGGCCGCGGCCCCGGTTCGTGCTCGACCGGGTGGAGGCGGGAGGCCGCAGGGAGGTGTCCTACCGCGTCCGCTCGGACCTGCGGGGGCGCTATCCGCTCGGCCCGCTCCAGCTCCGTCTGACGGACCCCTTCGGGATGTGCGAGCTGACCCGCTCCTTCTCCACGTTCGACACCTTGACGGTCATCCCGCGCGTGGAGGCACTGCCTCCGGTGCGGCTGACCGGCGAGGCCAAGGGGTACGGCGACGGGCGGCACCGCTCCCTCGCCCTCGCGGGCGAGGACGACGTGATCCCGCGGGGCTACCGCCACGGCGACGACCTGCGCCGCGTCCACTGGCGCTCCACGGCTCGCTACGGAGAGCTCATGGTGCGCCGCGAGGAGCAGCCGCAGCGGGCCCGCTGCACGGTGCTCCTCGACACCCGGGCGCACGCCTTCCGGGGCGCGGGTCCGGACTCCGCGTTCGAGTGGGCGGTGTCGGGCACGGCGTCCGCCCTGGTGCACATGCTGGAACGGGGCTTCTCGGTACGGCTTCTGACCGACACCGGCAACTCCGTGCCCGGCGAGGGCTCGGGCGGTTTCGCGGGCGCGAGCCAGGAGTCGGCGGACGCGGCGGGACTGATGATGGACACCCTCGCGGTGATCGACCACTCGGACGGCGCGGGGCTCTCCCCCGCGTACGACGTGCTGCGCGGGGGCAACGAAGGCCTCCTCATCGCCTTCCTCGGCGACCTCGACGAGGAGCAGGCGACGGTGGCCGCCAAGATGCGGCAGCGCAGCGGCGCCGCGGTCGCCTTCGTCCTGGACAGCACGGCCTGGGCCCAGGGTCCGGGCGGCGCTCCTTCGGGCCCCGGTGACGAGCGGGTCCGGATGCTGCGCGAGGCGGGCTGGACGGCCGTGGCGGTGCCTCCCGGGGTCGCTCTGGTGGACCTGTGGCGCCAGGCGGACCATCTGCGGGCGAGCACGGGCCCGGCTCCGGCTGCGGGGACGACGACCGGGGGCTGGGGATGAGCGGCGGCCCGTCCGGCAGGACTACAGGCGGCCCGTCCGGCAGGACCATAGGCACGACGCGTACGACAACAGGGGGACGTTCATGAGTGGGCGCGCGCGACTCGCGCTCTGTGCCACGGCGGCCACGCTGATGGCGTCGGGGGCGCTCCTTCCGCTCGTCGATCCGGCGACGTGGTTCATCCAGGCGGCGATCCTGCTCGCGCTGCAGAGCGGCGTGGGCGCGCTCACCCGCCGTGTCCCGCTCGCACGGCCGGTCACGGTCGGCGTGCAGGCCCTGGTGACGCTGCTTCTGCTCACCCTGGTGTTCGCCCGTGAGCAGGCGGTCGCCGGGGTGCTGCCGGGCCCCGACGTGTTCCGGAAGTTCGGGCTGCTCCTTGAGGCGGGCGGCAACGACGTCGGGCAGTACGCGATTCCGGCGCCGCTCAGTGACGGCATCCGGCTGATGCTGGTCGGCGGCGTCCTGGTGATCGGCCTCGCGGTGGACGCCCTCGCGGTGACGTTCCGTACGGCGGCGCCCGCGGGTCTTCCGCTGCTCGCGCTGTACTCGGTCGCCGCGGGGCTCTCCGGGGACGGCGCGGGGTGGCTGTGGTTCCTGCTCGCGGCCGCCGGGTATCTGTTGCTGCTCCTCGCGGAGGGCCGGGACCGGCTCTCCCAGTGGGGGCGCGTCTTCGGGGGCGCGGCGCGTGCGCCGGGACGGATCGCGGGGGGCCTGGAGACCGACACCGGTGCGATCGCGCCGGTCCGCACGGGGCGGCGCATCGGCGCGGTCGCCCTGGGCATCGCCCTGGTGGTGCCGCTTGCGCTGCCCGCCCTCGACGGCGGGCTCCTCGACGGTTCCGGCGGTGCCGGAGGCTCGGGCTCCGGCGGTGGCGGCACGATTTCCGCGGTGAATCCGCTGGTCGCGCTCCAGGACAGCCTGAACGAACCGGACGACCGCGAGGTCATCTCGTACAAGACGAACGCCAAGCAGACCGACAACCTCTATCTGCGGATCGTCTCCCTGGACCAGTTCGACGGCACGACCTGGAAGACCACCGTCCGAAGCATCGACGACGTGCCGTCGCGCCTCGAGGACCCGCCGGGTCTCTACCCCGACGTCCGCAGGACCGAGATCCAGACCAACATCTCGGCCGCCGACAGCTACGCGCAGAACTGGCTGCCGATGCCCTACCCGGCGAGCCAGGTGAAGATCGGCGGCCGCTGGCGGTACGAGCCGGTCGGCCGCGCCCTGGTCGGTGACCGCGGCCAGACGACGCGCGGCGCGCAGTACGAGGTCAAGAGCCTCATCGTGGAGCCGACGGCCGAGCAGCTCGCGGGCGCATCCGAGCCGCCCAAGCAGATCGCCGAGGAGTTCACCAAGGTCCCCGACACACTGCCGTCCGTGGTGGCCTCCGAGGCCCGCCGCATCACCAAGGGCACGTCGAACGACTACGAGAAGGCCGTCAAGCTCCAGGACTATTTCGCCTCGGAGGGCGGCTTCACGTACAACACGCAGGTGCGGGCGGGCAGCGGCCCGGCGGCGATAGCGCGCTTCCTGGAGCAGAAGGAAGGCTTCTGCGTCCACTTCTCGTTCGCCATGGCCTCGATGGCGCGGACACTGGGCATCCCGGCGCGCGTCGCGGTGGGCTTCACGCCCGGCGCCGCGCAGGGGGACGGTTCGATGTCGGTCGGTCTGCGGGACGCGCACGCCTGGCCCGAGCTGTACTTCGAGGGCGTCGGCTGGACCCGCTTCGAGCCGACCCCGAACCGCGGCACGGTGCCGGACTACACGCGCCCGGACACCCCGTCCGACGGCGCGAGCGATCCGGCGGTGCCCGAGCCGTCCTCGACGACGGCTCCCTCCGACGAACCTTCGGCCTCCACGAGCTGCCCCGCCGACCAGCAGAAGCAGGGCGGCTGCGCGAGCACGGCCCCGGCGCTCGCGGGCGGCTCGGGCGGCGAAGGGCCACCGATCGGCATGATCCTTGCCGTGGCCCTGGGAGCGCTCGTGGTTCTCGGCGTCCCCTTGCTGCCGATGCTGTGGCGCAAGCGGATCCGCGCGGTGCGCCTGGGCTCCAACGGCCGTACGGAGGCGGACGCGGCCGCGCGGACCCTCGCCGCCTGGCTCGAAGTGACCGACACGGCCTGGGACCACGGGATTGCGCCGGACGAGTCGCAGACCCCGCGCAAGGCGGCAGCCCGGATCGTCCGCGTCGGGCAGCTCGCCGCGGCACCCGCGGAATCCGTCCATCGTCTGGCCGCCGCGGTCGAACAGGTCCTCTACGCGCCACGGCCACAGCCGACGGCCGGCCTGGCCGACGACGTGCGCCGCGTGTCCGAGGGCCTTGGGGCAACGGTGGGCCGTGCGACCCGGCTGCGGGTGACGCTCGCCCCGCGTTCGGCCGCACGGGTGGTGTGGTCGGTCTCGGACCGCTGGACGGCGCTCAAGGCGACGTGGTCCGAGCGGATCACCAAGCGGTGGGCGGCACTGCGGAGGCCTTCGGGGCCGTCGCAGCCCTCGCCGCAGCAGGAGGGCTGAGCCCGGGCCCCCGGACAGGGGGCTTGGGGACATGCGTGACTTGAGGACATGCGTAAG
>NZ_JBHTSF010000134.1:18038-24115 GCF_042795295.1 Streptomyces sp. NPDC056486 | reverse complement strand
CCGTCTGTGGTGGGGGGCCGGGCCGTCTACTGGGGGGGGGCGGGGGCTGCGGGCGGTGGCCGTCACACCTTGAAGCGGACCGCCTCCAGCTGCTGATACTGCTCGATCGGGCTCCCGTGGTACTTCCACCCGCCGGGGTCGGTGCACACGGGCCCCATCCACTTCCTGTCCTTCACATAGGCGTCACTGCACACGGAGCCGTCGAAGACCTTGAAGGTGTATCCCTCCAGCGGGGGGTCTTCGCTCTTGGAGCTGCCGAAGTACATGTTCTTCCCGTCCTCCTTCTCCGCCCACGGGATCTCTTTCCGCCACCCTTCGCCCACCCAGGCGCCGGTGCCCGTGACGCCCTTGGTGCCGATCACCGCGATGTTCAGCGCCTTGATGGCCTTCCCCTTGCCGACCGTGCCGGCCTCGACGCCGTCACACACCGGGTCCTGCCAGCCCTCTCCCTTGACCAGGGCGCGGTAGCAGATGTGGCGGCCCTCGCTGCGCTCGGAGAGCTTGCGCACCGCGTCGGCCGCGGTCTCCTTCCTGGGTTTCGCGGGCTTGTCTCCCCCGCCACCACCGCCTCCGCCGCCGCCCTTTTCGTCGTCCGAGCCACCGCCACCGGGCTTCTCAGCGGAGTCGGACGGCTTGTCCTCGGGCTCGGGCGGCGGGCTGCTGATCGGAGGGGGCGAGCTGGACGGCGCGATATTTCCGGCTGCCTCCGGCTTCTCCTTCGCCACGCTCGCCACTTGCGGCCGGTACGACAGCCAGATCACCACGAAGGCGATCGTCACGGCGAGGAGCAGCCCGAAAGTGGTGGCCAGCCAGCCCGGCAGGATCCCGCGCTGTACGAAGGTGCCGTTCACGTCCATCGGCTCGGTGCCGGAGCGGCGCACGGCCAGCGAGTAGGGCTGCTCCTGCTTGGAACCGAACCAGGTGATCTGCCGGGGCCGAAGCGTCGTCTTCACGAACGCGGCCCGGCCCGGCTCGATCTGGATATTGCTCGGCTGGAGGTCGTACGACAGCCGGTCCCCGTTGTCGCTGCCGCTGAGCGAGGCGGTGACCTTGGTGTTGCCGAGGTTGTCCACCGCAAGCCGCGGCCGCCCCCGGAAGCGTCCCTTCACCGTCGGCGGCACCAACTCGGCACGCACCTCGGTGAAGGGGGTGATGGTGAGGTTGCCCTCGGGGACGGTGACGGCGTCGGGATGTTCTGTCGGAGTGATCCGCACGCCGTACGGATTGGGTCCTGCGGTCGCGTCCGGCGTACGTGGCGGCGCGAAGGTCAGCTCCACCGTGCCCGTCGTCCCCGGGTACAGCCGCAGCGATGGCGGCTCCACTCTGGTCCAGGGGGTGAGGTCACCGACCGGTTCAAAGCGGTACTCGTCGACGATGTCACCGGTGTTGCGCAGCTTCAGCCGCACCGTGGTGCTGCTGCCGGGATCGACGGTCGCGGAGGCGGGTTCTAGGGAAGTCCAAAGGCTCACGCCACGACGCTAGGAGAGCCTGCGCGGTCCGTCAGGAGTCCGCCGGGCAGAACTGGTTGCCTGGAGGGGCAGCGACATGTGCTGCCCGGACCGCCGGACGCCCGTGCCTCGACCCGAACTTCACTCCCCGTTCATGCGGTCGGTCGGCCGGGCCCGTCCGTCGCGGTCCAAGTGGCCCTGCCGCTGGGGGGAACGAAGGCTGATCCACCACCCCTACCCGGCCATCTCCCGTCCGGGCAGGGCCGAAGGGGCAGCCGTGCGGGCACCGTCACGGGCGGGGTGGCCGGGCGCCGGGTTCCGCGCCACGGCGAAGTGCCCTTGCGGGCAACGGGTTTGCCCGGCAACCGGCACCGGAGGCCATTTCGGCGGCGGCCCGCACCGACCAGGCTGTAGGAGTCCCGTCTCGTACCCCGAGGAGAACAGAGCATGCCGTCCTACTTGTCGCCCGGCGTCTACGTCGAGGAGGTCGCCAGCGGTTCGCGTCCGATCGAGGGGGTGGGCACCTCCGTGGCGGCCTTCGTCGGACTCGCGCCGACCGGAACCCTGAACGAGCCCACGCTGGTGACCAACTGGACCCAGTACGTGGCCGCCTTCGGCGACTTCACCGACGGGTACTACCTCGCGCACTCCGTCTACGGCTTCTTCAACAACGGTGGATCCGCCGCCTACGTGATCCGGGTGGGCGGCTCCGCCGAAGGCTCCTCCGGAGACGGCAATGCCCCTGCCGCGGTGACCGGCGGGGCGCCCACCGCAGCGCTGCCCGCCGCCGAGCCGAAGCAGCTCGGTGCGTTCTCCGTGGCGGCCACGGCCCCCGGCACGAACGGCCAGCTGACCGTTGAGGTCGCAGACCCCGAGGGCGAAGGCCCCGCGGAGCGCTTCAAGTTGATCGTCAAGAGCGGCGACAAGCCGGTCGAGACCTTCGACGTGAGCGCCAAGAAGGGCAACAGGTCGTACGTCGTCACCCAGGTCAAGGAGCGCTCCAAGCTCATCACCGTGACGGAGAACGCGTCCGGAGCGCAGCTCGTACGGCCGGAGAACCAGACCGTCGCCCTGCCCACGCCCCCCGCCACGGCCCCCGTGCCCGCGGCCGTGGAGCAGGACACGCCCTCGCACCCCGGCCCGGCCAAGTACCTCGGCGACTCCGCCGACCGCACCGGCTTCGGCGGCCTGGAGGCGATCGACGAGATCTCCATGGTGGCCGTCCCGGACCTGATGGCCGCCTACCAGCAGGGCGCGATCGACCTGGAGGCCGTCAAGGCCGTGCAGCTCGGGCTCATCGCCCACTGCGAGCTGATGGGCGACCGGGTCGCGGTCATCGACCCGCCCCCGAGCCTGAATGCCCGTCAGATACGGGTGTGGCGCCAGGAGACGGCCGGCTACGACTCCAAGTACGCGGCCCTGTACTACCCCTGGCTGAAGACCTTCGACCCGGCGTCGGGCAAGGCCCGCCTGATGCCGCCGAGCGGTCACATCGCCGGCATCTGGGCCCGCAACGACTCCGAGCGCGGCGTACACAAGGCCCCCGCCAACGAGGTCGTACGCGGCGCGGTCGACCTGGAGCTGCAGATCACCCGCGGCGAGCAGGACCTGCTCAACCCCATCGGCGTCAACTGCATCCGCTCCTTCCCCGGCCGCGGCATCCGCGTCTGGGGCGCGCGCACCCTCTCCTCCGACCCCGAGTGGCGCTACCTGAACATCCGCCGGTACTTCAACTACCTGGAGGAGTCGGTCCTGATCGGCACCCAGTGGGTGGTGTTCGAGCCGAACGACCACGCGCTGTGGGCCCGGATCCGGCGCAACATCTCGGCGTTCCTGATCACCGAGTGGCGCAACGGCGCGCTCTTCGGCCAGCGGCCCGAGGACGCGTTCTACGTCAAGTGTGACGAGGAGACCAACCCTCCGGAGTCGGTCGACCTGGGCCGGGTCGTGTGCGAGATCGGCGTCGCGCCGGTCAAGCCCGCGGAGTTCGTGATCTTCCGCCTGTCCCAGTTCTCCAGCGGCAGCGGGGAGTTGGACGAGTAGGCCGCCGTCCGCCCTCCATCCTCGTACGCCATCGCCACGAACATCGCCACGAAGCCTTAGAAGGACAGCGATTCCATGAGTCTCATGCAGGGTGACTCCCTCACTTCACACAACTTCGGTCTGCAGATCGACGGCGTGATGGTCGAGTACCTCCAGGAGGTCAGCGGTCTGACCCTCGAACAGGACATCATCGTCAGCCAGCAGAACACCGCGCAGGGGAAGATCGACATCAACATCCTGCCGGGCGTGAAGAAGAACGGGCAGTGCACCGTGGTGCGCGGCATGACCCAGTCGTCCGCGTTCACGCAGTGGATCAACGACTCGATCAACGGCCAGATGAGCACGGCCCGCAAGAACGCCTCCATCATCATGATGGATTACCAGGACAACCCGGTGAAGCGGTACAACCTGCGCAACGCCTGGTGCAACAAGATCGACGCCAGCAGCCTGAAGGCCGGCGAGGCCGCCGTGCTCACCGAGACCGTGACCATCGTCTTCGAAGAACTGGTCATCGAGTAATGCGGCGCAAGGCTGCAGGTGCGCCGGACGCGGGCACACTCGTCGCGGCTCCCCCGGCCACTCAGACCGCGGCGGGGGGAGCGGAGTCCCCCGCTCAGGCTCCCTCCGCCGCTCAGCCCGACACCGCACCGCGGGTCCTGCGCACGGAGTTTCCCTTTCAGCTGCCGCGTGGATACGTGGACGAGGCGGGGACCGTGCACCGGGACGGCGTGATGCGCCTGTCGACGGCGCGGGACGAACTGATCCCGCTGCGTGACGTCCGCGTCCAGGAGAACCCGGCCTACCTGTCGGTGGTGCTCCTGGGCCGGGTCATCACGCGCCTGGGCACGCTGCCGTCGGTGCACGACGGGACGGTGGAGAACCTGTTCGCCTCCGACCTGGCGTTCCTCCAGGACTTCTACCGACAGATCAACGCCGAGGGGCACACCCGCGCCGCCGTGGAGTGCCCGCACTGCTCCGAGCCGTTCGAGGTGGAACTCGGCGGGAGCCGCCTGGGGGAATCGTGACGTACGCGACCGACCGACTGCACGAGGAGATCGCGTACGTCGCCTATCACTTCCACTGGGGTCTGGAGACGATCCTGGATCTGGAGCACCATGACCGCCGCCTCTACGCGGACCAGATCGCGTCCTTCGTGACGCTCGCCGGGGCGGAGGGCTGAGCGGTGGGATTCTTCGACAGGCTGAGGGGCCGGGGCGGGAGCGCGGTTGATGGCGCTGCCGAGCCGGATGTCGGTGGCGGGGGTGGTGACGGCGGTACCGGTGGTGCCAGTAGTGCCGGTGGTGCCAGTAGTGCCGGTGGTGCCGCCGCGGTCCCGTCGGTCGGCGACGCCGCGTCCGGCGGTGCCGGGAGGACCGCGGGTGCGTGGTCCGGGCTGCCGCCGATCCAGCGGTCCGTGCGCGACGGCGGGTCCGGCGTCGCGGACTCCGCGTTCGGCATGCGGCTGCCCACGTGGCAGAACCCCTCGTTCACTGCGACGTTGTCCCGCATCGGCCTCCTGGACGGGGCGTCGTCGAGCAGCCTGCTTTCCTCCGCCTTCTCTACGTCGCCCGCGGCACTGAGCGACACGGCGCGGCCGATCACCGGGCTCGAGGGGGCCGCGAGCGCGGCGCCCTGGACACCCGCGTCGCCGCCCCCGTCAGCGCGCCGCCTGCCGGTGGCGCCGCTGCGTGAGGTGCAGCGGGCGGAGTCGACGCCCGCCGCGCCCGCACCGCCTGCCGCTGCGGAGGTATCCGGAGCGGAGGCGCCGAAGTCAGGTGCGTCCGGCGGCCCGAAGGGGCCTGCCGCATCCCGTCGACCGGTGGGGACCGTGGGAGCGGCGGGACCGGTGGGATCGGCAGGGTCGACCGCCGGGCGCACCGCCCCCGTGGGCCCCGGCAGACGGCCGGGGCCCACGGCATCTGCCGCGCCTGTAGGGGTCGTTGGAGGTCCGGGGCAGACTCCGGTGGTGGCTCCCGTACCGCTGCAGCGTGTTGCGGCGCCCGGAGTGCAAGGTGCGGGAGCGCCTGCCGTCCGGAGTTCTGGAGCACCCGGGGTGCCTGTGCCTGCACCTGTCACACAGCGGCTGGCACGGAATCCCGCACGGAATCCTGGAGTGCAGCCTTCCGGCAGGCAGAGCCCCGGCTCCCGGACCGTGCAGCGCTCGCATGCCGCGCAGGAGGGGAAGGGGGCGTCGGCAGTTACGCCGCCCCGTGCGCAGGGCGCTGCAACGCCCTTGCCCGCCCCGGCCCGTGGGGTACGCGTGACGCCCGCCCCGGCTTCGACGCCCCAGGCGGCCACGCGACCCCTCGCCCTGACCAAGGCGCCGGTCGCGCCTACGGCCGTACAGCGCCGGGTCCTGCCTGTGGCCCGTCGGGAGCCTGCGCCCGAGCCGACTGCTCCGTCGGCTCCCGTGACACCAGCTCCCGTGACATCGGCTGCTACGACGTCGGCTGCCGCTTCATCGAGGGCCGCGTCACCGGCTGCCGCTTCGTCGAGTGCCGCTACGTCGGCTACTGCATCGTCGGCCGCCGCTTCGCCGAGTACCGCATCACCGGCTGGCACCTCGTCGCCTGCCGCTTCATCACC
>NZ_JBHTSF010000134.1:0-17938 GCF_042795295.1 Streptomyces sp. NPDC056486 | reverse complement strand
GCTTCGTCGGCTGCCGTGTCACCGGCTGCTGCGACGTCGGCTGCCGCTTCATCGAGTGCCGCTACGTCGGCTACTGCATCGTCGGCCGCCGCTTCGCCGAGTACCGCATCACCGGCTGGCACCTCGTCGCCTGCCGCTTCATCACCTGCCGCTCCGTCGAGTGCTGCACCACCGGCTGCCGCTTCGTCGGCTGCCGTGTCACCGGCTGCTGCGACGTCGGCTGCCGCTTCATCGAGTGCCGCTACGTCGGCTACTGCATCGTCGGCCGCCGCTTCATCGAGTACCGCTACGTCGGCTACTGCATCGTCGGCCGCCGCTTCGCCGAGTACCGCATCACCGGCTGGCACCTCGTCGCCTGCCGCGTCATCGGCTGCCACTCCGTCGAGTGCCGCACCACCCGCTGCCGCTTCATCGGGTGCCGCATCACCGGCTGCCGCTCCGTCGAGTGCTGCTTCATCGCCTGCCACTCCGTCGAGTGCCGCACCACCCGCTGCCGCATCACCGGCTCCCGCGAAGCCGACTGACCGGAACAGGACGTCCGATGCGCGGCCAGTGGCCCAGCGAGCGACTCGGAGCGCGCACAGCGCCGCTCCATCCGTCTCACGTCCCTCGCCGTCCGCCCCACCGGCTGCGGCACCCGACTCTCGTACAGCAGTGAGTAACCCCCGTACGGAGACCAGCGTCTCGCGTACGGAGCCAACTAACTCACTGCCATCGGCGTCAGAATCGCGCCCCGCCCCGAGGGCGCCCCGCGCGCATGCTCATAACTCCCCTACTCAGACGCCGAGTTCGACCACCACACCGTCACCCGTGAACCCCCAGCGCCCGGCGGTGCAGCGCAGCGCCTCCCGCAAGGCACCCCGTGCGGGCCTCGGCGCCCCGGTGACCTCCGACGCCGCACCCAAGGCGTCGACGCCCGCACCAGCACCTTCGGTCACGCCGTCCATCGCAGCGCAATCGGGCCCTACGGCCGACGCCCCCGGCGCAACCGGCACACCTGCCGAGCCGTCGACGAGCCCGGCCTCCGCCCAGCCCGCGCACAAGGTCCAGCGCTCCAGGGCTCCCGTCACCAAGCCCGCGTCGCGCGGCCGCAACCCGCTCGGCGCTCCACTCACCGCCCCGCCTCCGGAAGCCATGCCGCTCACGAACTCCCTCCAGCGGGGGCCTGCCGCGTCGCGCCGAAGTGACCGCGCGGCTCCGCCACCGGTTCAGCGGGCCGCTTCCTCCGGCTCGCCCTCCGCGTCAACCGGCGCATCACACCCCCACATCCCGACGCCGACACAGCGGACCACCGGATCCACCGCACCCACTCCACCCACTCCGCCCACCGGCCGGGCAACGCCGCCGGTGCAAAGGGCTGTGCCCGTTACGCCTGCCGATCCCCCGAAGCAGATCCCCGGAGCCCCTCGCACCAATGCCCTGGCGGTGCCGCCTGTTCAGCACGCCACCATCCTCAACTCACCAGCTGTGCCGGCCCTGGTGCAGGACGCGGTGCCCCCTGCCGAGGCTGCCCCGAAGCAGACCCCCCGCACCTCTCGCTCCAACGCCTCCACTCCCCCGCCGGTCCCGCCGGTCCAACGCGCCACCAAACCCGTACGCCTCCACACCTCACCCAGCACCGCCACCGCCACCTCGTCGCCCCTCCCCGTGGCCCGCCTCGTCGCCCCGTCGACGCCGTCCCGGGCAACTCCCGCCCCGGCCATGCCTCTTGCTCCCACGCGCGGCGGCATCGGTACAGGTGCCGGCGACCCCATCGTCCAGCGGGGATTCCGCTCGGCGACCCGCTCGGCCACCGAGTCGCTCGCCGCCGCCGCTGCGTCCACCGTCGCCACCACCCTGGGGCGGATCCGACCGGGCAGCCATGGCCGGCAGGAGCAGGAGAGCGTCGAGGACGACCCGCTGCCGTTCCCGCCCGACAGGACCACGGCCGCGGCGACCTCATCCGCCACCAGCAGCGCGCCGCCGCCGCCCGAGTACACCCGGGTTCCCGAAGGGACGTTCGACCCGAAGGACCTCACGGACTTCCAGCTGGACGAACTCGCACATCGCATGATCGGCCGCATCACTCGCCTTGTCCGCACCGAACTCCGCATGGACCGCGAACGGATCGGCAGGCTACGTGACGACCGCCGCTGACCCACGCGCAGCAGCAACAGCATGAGCAACAGCAACGACAGAAAGGCCCACCCGCGATGCCCCGCCAGGACCCGGGTTCCACGATCTGGTTCAGCCTCTCCATCGACGGCCAGAGCCTCGGCTACTTCAACGGATGCGAGGGCCTTTCGACCCAGGTGGAGGTCGAGCATCGCCAGGAGGGCGGCAACAACGGCTTCGTCTGGCAACTGCCGTCCCGCGTCACCTTCTCCACCATCCGGCTCACCCGCCCGCTCACCCCGGACACCACGAAGGTCGCCAAGTGGATCTCCTCCGTGCAGACGGGGATCAAGCGGCCCACCGCCCAGATCGCGGCGCTGCGTGCGGACGGGTCGGAGGTCGCGCGCTGGGGTCTTGTCGACGTGCTTCCCGTCAGCTGGCAGGGCCCCCGGCTCGACCCCAGCAGTCCGGCCGTCGCGACGGAGGTCCTGGAGATCGCCCACCACGGGTTCACGGACTGAGGGACCGGCTGAGGGACCGGAAAGAGCAAGGGGCCCGGGGTCCGAGTGACCCGGGAGTCCGGAGAGAGTAGCGGGAGACACCCACATGCCCCAGAGCAAAGGCGCCGGCAAGAGCCTCGTACGCGCCAGTCTCGCCATCCACGAGCCCCCCGTCGGCACCAGCACCACGCCGGGCGGGCTCATGAGGACGTTCAAGTTCGACTTCAACCCGGCGCAGCTGACCATCGGCCGCCGCGCCAACTGGACGGTGACGCCGACCGCGGACAACCGGGACGGCGCGATGCCGGAGTTCATGGGTTCGGAGCAGCGCGAGATGAGCCTGGAGATCTTCCTCGACTCCTCCGACCGGCCGACGAGCAACGCGGTCCTGAAGAAGGTGCAGGCGCTCCTCGACTGCTGTGGGGTGACCCCCAAGAGCAAGAAGGCCGACCAGCCGTCGCCGCCGTGGGTGATCTTCCAGTGGGGGTCGTTCAAAACGGCACGGTTCACCGCCTACGTCGCCTCCGTCGACGCCTCGTACACCCTCTTCGGCACCTCGGGCGTGCCCATCCGGGCCACGTGTCAGCTGCGGCTGCACGAGATCCCGAGCGATGCCTTGGGGCAGAACCCGACCTCCGGCGCGCTCACCGCGCAGAGCGTGCACCGGGTCGTCGCCGGTGACTCGCTGCAGTCGCTCGCCTGGCGCGAGTACGGCGACGCCACGGTGTGGCGGGCCATCGCCGAGGCCAACGGGATCGACGACCCTTCCACCCTCACGTCCGGCACCGAACTGGTGCTGCCCGCAGCGCAGGAGGTGGGTCGCTGATGGCGAACACCGCCTTTTCCAGTGTCATGAAGGTGAAGCTCGGCGGGGCCAAACTGCCCGACGAGTACGCCCGGATGTTCGTCGACGGCTGGGTCGAACAGGGCGCCGGGGTGCCCGCCGCGTTCCGGCTCACCTTCCGCGACCCGCACCGCCTGCTCCTCAAGGATCTCAACGTGAAGTTCGGCACCCCGGTGGTGCTGACCCCGGTGGCCGACGGGCAGGGCTCGGGCGACCCGCTCCTCACCGGCGAGGTCACCGCCCTGGAAGCCGACTACGACGGCACCGGCTCCTTCACCGTCATCCGCGGCTACGACCTCGGGCACCGCTTCCTGCGCCGGCGCCGCGTGGTCGCGTACACGAACGAGACCGCGTCCTCGATCGTCAAGAAGCTGGCCGGGCTCGCGGGTGTGCCCATCGGGAAGATCGAATCCACCCGCTCGAGCTACGAGTTCATCAGCCAGGCCAACGTCTCCGACTGGGACTTCATCGCCCGCCTCGCGGACGAGAACAAGATGGTGATGTCGCTCGACGCCAAGGGCAAGTTCAACTTCGTCTCGCCGAAGCCCTCATCGGGCGCGCCTTCGCCGACCAGCGCCCGCAGCGAGAAGAACCCCCTCGTCCTGAAGTCCGGCAGCGACATCCTGCGCCTGCGCACCTCCGTGACCGCCGCCGACCAGGTGGCCGAGGTGGAGGTGCGCGGCTACGACGTCGCCAACGCGCGCGAGATCGTGGAGACTTCGCGCCGCGCCGACAACCCCGTCTTCTCCATCGGCAGCTCGCCGAAGAAGGCCGCTGCCGCCTTCAAGAAGACCAAGCTCGTGCAGACCTCGGTGCCCTACGACAAGCGGCCCGAGGTCAAGCACGCCGCCGACGCCCTCTTCGACGACGTGTCCTCCTCCTTCTCCGAACTGGAGGTGATCGTCCACGGCAACCCCAAGCTGCGTCCTGGCGTGCCGGTGGCGCTCGCCGACGTCGGCTGGCCCTTCCAGGGCAAGTACACGACGACCTCTGTGCGGCACGTGTTCGGCAACGGGCAGCGCTACGAGTCCTGGGTGACCGTCAGCGGCCGCCAATGGCGCTCCCTGTACGGGCTCACCTCGGGCGGTACGGAGAGCGAGCCGCGGCTGCCCGGCGTGGCCAACGCCGTCGTCACGGACGTCGACAAGAAGGACGACCAGGCGCGCGTGAAGCTGAAGTTCCCGTGGCTGGACGACACGTACGTCAGTGACTGGACGCGCTGTGTGCAGCTCGGCGGGAAACGCGGCGGCGGCATCTTCCCGATGGACGTGGGAGACGAGGTGCTGGTCGGCTTCGACCGGGGTGCGCTCGACCATCCCTTCGTGATCGGCGGGCTCTACAACGGCAAGGACAAGCCGACCCGGAACAAGGCCCCGCTGTACTCCGGGGCGCGCAACCAGGCCAGCCGCCACACCATCTCCGACCGCACCGGCAACCGCGTCGACCTGCTCAGCCAGCGGGTGGGCAGCAACCGGGGCGTACGGCTCTCCACGGGCGACGACAAGCTGACCGTCAATCTGGACCGGGCCAAGACCGAGATCACCGTGGACAGCAAGGGCTCGGTGACCATCAAGGGCAGCCGCTCGGTGTCCGTCCAGGCGGGGACGGACCTCACGCTGAGGGCCAAGCGCAACGTGTCCATCCAGAGCGGCGGGATGCTCAGCCTGCGGGCCGGGAGCGCCGTCAACGTGAACGCGGGCGGCGGTGGATTCAGCGTCAACACGTCGTTCTTCAACGTGAGGGCGGCCGGCATGGCCTCCCTCATCGCGACGGGCGGCGTCACGGTGAACACCGTCGGGGCGATGGCACTCACCTCCGGCGCCACGATGGCCCTGAACTCGTCCAACATCGGGCTGAACGGTGTGGTCCTGGTCAACCGGAAACCCCTGCCCTTCTGATGACCCACGTGACCTGCATGACCCACGTGACCCACGTGACCCACACGCCCCCGCATCCCGAGAGAGGACAGGTGCATTCCTGATGGCCGAACAGTTCGTCGGCTCCGGCTGGGCGTTCCCGCTGCGCATCGGCCCCACCGGGGGCATCGCCCTGGTCAGTGGGGAGCGCGAGGTCGAGGAGGCCATCCGGCTCGTCCTCGCGACCGCCCCCGGCGAGCGGCCGATGCGCCCGGAGTTCGGCTGCGCCATCCACGATCTGGTGTTCGCGCCGGTCAACGAGCAGACCGCGGGCCGCATCCAGCACGAGGTCTTTCTGAGCCTGGACCGCTGGGAGCCGCGCATCGAGGTGCACGAGGTCGAGGTGACCGCGGGCGACGACCAGTCCGTGCTCTACATCGACGTGCGCTACGGGATCCGCGGCACGAACAACCCGCGCAGTCTCGTCTTCCCCTTCTACGTCATTCCTTCCCACGAGGAGCCGGGAGCCGCGGAGACGTCCGACGGCCCCGGCGCCTTCCCCGAAAGCGACCGCTGATGCCCCTGCAGAGCCCCAACCTCGACGACCGCCGCTTCCAGCAGTTCGTCGACGACGCCAAGCGCTACATACAGCAGCGCGCCCCGGAGTGGACCGACCACAACGTCTCCGACCCCGGCGTCACCCTCGTCGAGACGGTCGCGCACATGGCGGACCAGATCGTCTACCGCCTCAACCGCGTCCCGGAGAAGAACCACCTGGCCTTCCTCGACCTGGTCGGCATCACCCTGTTCCCGCCGTCCGCCGCGCGCACCGACGTCACCTTCTGGCTGTCCGCGCCCCGTGACGAGCCGGTGGCCGTGCCCGTCGGCACCGAGGTGACCACGCTGCGCACCGAGACCGAGGACGCAGTCGTCTTCGCCGCCGAGCACGCCTTGCGCATCGTCCCGTGCGCGCTGCGCCACCTGATGGTGCAGCGCCGCGGAGAGCCCGTCACCGACCGCACCGCCGACCTCGCCGAGGGCACCGACGTGCTGTGCTTCGCCGAGGCCCCGGTCCCCGGCGACTGCCTGCTGTTCGGCCTGACCGCCGCGGTGCCGCACTGCGCGGTCGCCATCGAACTCGACAGCCGCGTCGACGGCGTCGGCGTCGACCCCCGCCAGCCCCCGCTGGTCTGGGAGGCATGGACGGCGGACGGCTGGCAGCCGTGCGAGGTGCACAGTGACGGCACCGGCGGCCTCAACCGGCCCGGCGACGTGGTCCTGCATGTGCCCGGCGGCCACGTCCTTTCCCGCAACGACGGCCACGAGGCGGGCTGGCTGCGCTGCCGCGTCACCGAACCGCTGTCCGACCAGCCCTTCTACACCACGTCGCCGACGGTGCGCTCAAGCGACGCCTGCACGATCGGCGGCACCACCCGTGTCGTCCACGCGGACACGGTGTACGACGAGGCGCTCGGTGAGGCCACCGGCCTTCCCGGTCAGCGGCTGCGGCTCGCCCACGCGCCCATCGTCGGCGACGACCCGCCGGTGCTCCTCCAGACCGCCGAGCACAACGGCTGGGAGGACTGGCAGGTGGTGCGCCACTTCGCCGAGTCCCGCCCCGACGACCGGCACATCACCCTGGACGCGGCCACCGGTGACATCGCGTTCGGCCCGTCCGTCCGCGAGGCCGACGGCTCCCTGCGCCAGTACGGCAGGGTCGCCCCCAAGGGCGCCGTCATCCGCGCCCGCCGCTACAGGACCGGCGGCGGCCGGGCCGGCAACGTGGCACGCGGCGCCCTGAACGTGCTGCGCACCTCCATCCCGTACGTCACCGAGGTCGTCAACCGGGAGGCCGCGCACAGCGGGGTCGACGGCGAGACGGTCGAGGAGGCGAAGGTCCGCGCCCCCATCACGCTGCGCGCCCAGGAGCGCGCGGTGACCCTGCGCGACTACGAGGAACTCGCCCGCCGGGCCGCGCCGGAGACTGCCCGCATCATGTGCCTTGAGGGCAAGCTCGACGACTACGGGGCGCACGCGGTGCGCGTCCTGGTCGTGCCGCAGGCCGTGCCCGATCCCGGTGGGCGGCTGCGGTTCGAGCAGCTCGTCCCCGGCGACGCGCTGCTCGCCCGCATCACCCGCCATCTCGACGAACGCCGTCTCATCGGCACCCGTCTGGCCGTCGGCCCGCCGTACTACCAGGGCATCACGGTGGTGGCCACGGTGCACGCGTTCCGCGGAGTGGAGACCGACCGGGTGCGGCGCGCCACCCACGACGCCCTCTACCGCCACCTCGACCCGCTCACCGGCGGCGCGGACGGCAGGGGCTGGCCCTTCGGCCGCCCCGTCCAGGCGGGCGAGGTCTTCGCCGTCCTGCAGCGGGTGCCCGGCGTGGAGCTGGTCGACGAGGTCGTCCTGCACCAGGCCGACCCGCTGACCGGCAAGCGCGGTGACCGCACGGACCGTATCGACCTGGAGCCGTCCGCCCTGGTGTTCTCCTTCGACCACCGCGTACGGGTGATCGGGGACGCTTCGTGAGGGGCTCCGTCGACGGCCTCGGCTCCTCCACGCCCATCGGGATGATGCTCCCTGCCGTCTTCGCCGACGACGATCTGGCCCAGCGCTTCGTCGCGGGCCTCGACGAGGTCCTGGCGCCGATCCTGAACGTCCTCGACTGCCTGGACACGTACTTCGATCCCGCGCTGACCCCGGTCGACTTCGCTCAGTGGCTCAGCACCTGGGTGGGCGCCGAGACCGACGGCATCGAGTCCGAGGCACGGCTGCGCGCCGCCGTCGCCGCCGCGGCAGCGCTGCACCGGGTACGGGGCACGCGGCAGGGCCTGTCGGAGGCGGTGCGCCTCGCGTTCGGCACCGCACCGGAGATCACCGAGAGCGGCGGCGCGACGTGGAGCGCGCGCCCCCGCGGCCCGGTCCCCGGCCGCCCCCGCCCCCACCTGCACGTGGCGCTCCAGTTGCGCGACCCCACACCGGCGGACACCCACCGCCTCGACACGCTCGTGGCCGCCGCCCGCCCCGCCCACATGCCCTACACCGTCACCGTCACGGCCGCTGAAAGGACTCTGGAGTCATGACCAGGCAGAACTGCACCGAGTGCGACGCCCGCGTGGAACCCGGCCAGTCGTTCTGCGACGCCTGCGGCGCCGTCCTCAGCTGGGATCCGGCCGGGGCGCGCTCGGGGGCGGCGTCGGCCGCGGACTCGGGTGCCCACGCCAACTCCGGCGCCGGGTCGCGGTCCGACGCCGGCCCCGGCTGGGACGCCTTCTCCGGCCCGGCCCATTCGGCGCCCGCAGCGGCCGCCTCCGCCACAGGTCCGGTGCCGCCCCCGGCCACCGATCTGCGCGCCACCGACTCCGGTCTGCCCCTTCGCCCCCACACGGCGGCGTCTCCGCAGCCCGCGGCCACCCCGCCACCCCAACCCCCCTATCAGTCACCGGACTTGACGGACACGGCACCCAACGACCCGGTGCCCGCGTACACCCCTGGCCCGGACACCGTCCGTTCCCTTCTGGTCCCCGTCTCCGACCCGGAGGGCGCCCCGCCGCCCCCGGCCGTGAGTCCGGTCCTGCCCGGACGCCCCGACACTGAGCGCCCGCACGTACGCGTGCCCGGCTCGCAGCCCCAGGCCGGGAACGGCCCGCCGTGCCCGTGGTGCGCCACCCCGAACCGCCCCGACCGGCACTTCTGCGCCCGCTGCGCGATGCCGCTCGCCGAGAGGGCGGACCAGACGCCCGCGCTGCTGCCGTGGTGGCGCCGCCTCATGGGCCCCGGCCGCAACCAGACGCCCTGGGCGGGTGAACGCCCCCGGCTGCGCCGCGTGTTCGACAACATCGGCAGCTGGATCACCGCGATCATCGTCGTGACCGCGCTCATCCTCACCGCGGTGTACCTCCCCGACGGCATCCAGGCCACGCGCGACCACTTCGCCAAGCGCGCTCCGGTCGAGCCGGACGAGATCCACGCCTCGAAGTCGTACGAGGGCCATCCGGCGAAGCTGGCCTTCGACAAGCTCAACAACACCTGGTGGGGTCCTGGAGTCGCGCAATCGGGCCAGGGCGAGTGGATCGAAGTACGCTTCGTCCGGCCGACCCGGCTGCTCGACGTCATCATCACGCCGGGCGTCTCCACCCGCGCCGACCAGCTCTCCAAGTCCGCCCTGCCCCACCGCGTCAAGGCCACGATCACCAAGAAGGACGGCAAGACCACGACCCGGGAACTCTCCTTGGACCCGGGCCCGGGAGCCCAGCGCCGGTCCTTCCGCGTCGGCGAGGCCACCCGGGTCCGCTTCACCGTCGAGTCGTCCCACGCCGCGTCGGCCGAAAAGCAGGTGGCCATCGCCGAGGTCGAGCTCTTCGGCCCCTCCGACAGCAGCCGGACCTGAGGGCGAGCACGATGTGCCGCAGTTCACCCCGTGAGCGGCGCTGATCCGGAACATTCGGCTACGAGTCGTCGTTCTTCTGGGTGTGGCTGCGGAGGGGACAGTGTCCCCGGGCCCACCTATAGCCCATGGGGAAGATCGTTCGGCTGAAGCCCCATGGAGCCTTTCGCCGAGAGGCGACCGCCCTCCGCCTGCCACGTTCTACGGCCCCGGCTGGTCTCCCCCGTCCAGCCGGGGCTCTTTCATGTCTACAGGGCGTCGGCTGTCTACAGGGCGTCGGCGAGCTCCTCGACCTGGTCGGCGAGGTCGGGATCGGGGTGGGGGACGCACCCCATGCCGAATTCCTCCACGGTGTCGACCTTCAGGCGGCGCACGGCGTCATGCAGTTGCTTGGGCAGGCGGGTTCCGCGAGATGCCGTGGCCGGACGCCGCGCCCAGGGAGCGCGCGGGGCGGGCGGGGCGGGCGGGCCGGCGAAGGTGATCGCCTGCCCTTCCCAGAATTCGGCGTCGCGGACTTCACCGCGGCTGAGGTGGTGGAGGTGCAGGCACTGGGCGGCGACGGCGTTGCCGGCGCCACCGGAGAACTGCCACCAGAACTGGGCGCCGTCGTGGCAGCCGGCCAGGCTGAGCAGGCAGGCGAAGTGCAGCGTCCCCTCCGGATCGGGCCCCTCGGTGACGAACCGGGCCAGACGCCCGGCGGCGTCGCGATGGTGCAGGACCTGGGTGGACAGCGCATCGAGCCGGGTGGCGGCGTGTCCGTGGACGGTGGGCAGATACCCGGCCGGGGCGGGGACGGCGCCGAACATGAGAATCTCGGTGACGTCGCGGACGACCTCCTGGCGAAGGTTGTCCAGGTCGGCTTCGGTGAACACGTCGTCGTCCACTGCGACTTGGGCGAGGATGTCGTCGATGTGGCTTGGCACAGTGCTACTCCGTCTCGTTGGTGATCGGCAGGCCGAGCTTGATGGCGATGCGCTGATACGCCAGGCGGCGGTGGTGTCGGACGGTGTCAGGCTTGATGCCCATGATCTTGGCTATGTGCGGCGAGGTGTAGCCCAGTACGTAATAGAGCACGAAGACGTCGTACTGGCGCTCCGGGAGTCCGGCTATCGCGGTGTAGAGCCCCAGGGTGGATTCCATCACCGCGAACTTGTGGCGCATCGCCTCCAGCGTGTCGCGCGCGGTGTCCTGGAGGGCGGCCGTCCGCACCGTCGGCGACTGGGCGGGCTGCCCCGCAAGCCGCAGATGCATCTCCACCCGCTGCTTGAGCAACTTCCACGCATACGCCTCGGGGCTCTCTTCGTTGACGACGTGCGGCCAGTTCAGGGCA
The DNA here is from genome assembly GCF_042795295.1 of Streptomyces sp. NPDC056486. Taxonomy (NCBI): domain Bacteria; kingdom Bacillati; phylum Actinomycetota; class Actinomycetes; order Kitasatosporales; family Streptomycetaceae; genus Streptomyces; species Streptomyces sp. NPDC056486. Next base: position 6,921 of record NZ_JBHTSF010000134.1, on the reverse strand, counting down.
AGGTGGCCGAAGCAACGGCGCACCACGGCCTTGGCGGCCTGCTTGTCCCCGAGCATCCGATGGGCGTAGCGCAGGTGGGGTAGTTCGCAGACGGCGAAGAACGCTTCCAGGTCCGGGGGTATCTCGTAGGACAGGCCGGTGAGATTGTCCAGATTGGGATAGCCGGCCGGGGCGTAGGAGACTCCTTTCGGCTCGTCTGCGTCCTCGGACGGCAGCGGTCTCGTGTGGTCGCTCATCACCGGGCTCCCTCGTCCTTGGATGCGGCGGTCAACGAGGGGGCGGTGTCGGCGGGGTGGCCGCCCTTGAGCAGTTCGTCGGCGCCCACGCGCACACCGGCGCGCAGCAGGCGGCGCGTCAGATGCCGGGCGTCTGGGGCGAAGACTCGTAGCGCGGTGATGACCACGGTCGCGGCGAGCACATCGTCGAGGGTGAAGGGCACTGATCCTGTCCTTTGTCCTGCTGGCGGCGGCCCGTCCCGCACCTGGTGCGGGCCGCCGGAGAACGCCAATGTCCTCAAACGCAGGATTTCGGATCGGAGGGGTCAAACGCGTATGCCAGAGGCAATCAATTCTCGACACAAAGTGACTGACGAGTAACCGTCAGACAGAATAGGAGTTCGAGAGTGAACGATCGGTAACGACCTCTCACTCTACGTACGGACGCCTGGCCAGCGGAAACCTGTCCGCTCACCGACGCCGGAGCGCACGCCTGTTCCCCCCAAAGCCCTTACGCACGCCGATCGATGACACCCAGAAGCGACAACCCATGTGACAGAAGTCACCTCTTGTTGTCCAACTCCGGTCATCCGTAAGGCCACTGATATATGCGGCAGGCCAACTCGGCTCGCCGCACGCCGGGTTGGGACTGTGGCGGCGGGGATGAGAGATCGGCCCGGCGGCTAAGCGGCTAATGCGTCTGCTGCGGCGGGTGGAGCTTGCGGAAGTACGTCCAGCTGGTCTCGTTCGGCTCGCTCCACTTCTCCGGGGCCTGGGCGAACTCCGGGTGGTGGTCGGCGATGTAGGCACGGGTGCGCTCGGGGACTTCGGCGTACGAGCCGAGCTTGCGACCACGGCAGTGGTAGGTGAGGCCGCCGGGCCGCCGGCCGCGGGCCATCCACGGGAGCCACTGGGACATCCGGGTCCACGACATGGTGGCCGGGACGCTGGGCGCCGGTCCTGCGAGGTCGGCACGGTCGGCGAAGAACTGGAAGAGCTCCAGGGCCTTGTACGTGTCGCCGGCCGAGTGGACCGGATACTCGGCCACCGGCAGCGGCGACGGGTAGGCGAGCGGGATCTCCAGACTGAAGCAGACCTGTTCGCCGAGATCGGTCGTCGGGATCGGGAAGGGGCGCCATTTCTGGTTCGCCGGGTCGTTCCAGATGTGCACCACCGGCAGGTCCTGCCAGGTCTCCAGGATTTCGCGCGTGACGGGGTCCAGGTAGAAGGCAGCCTCGCGGGTGAGCAGTTGGTAGGAGTCGGGGCCGTCTTCGACATCCTGGACAAGGCGGGCGACGTTGAGCCCTTCGAAGCCGAAGAGACGCTGGTAGGGCTCATCGGGGGCCCAGGAGTACACGTCTCCGGACCACCAGTAGGTGACCTCCTCGCCGTCGAGCGAGGCCCGGGTGCGGGCGAAGGAACGGAGCAGCTCTGCGGGTGTCGTCATCGTCATACGGACCACTCTGCGCGACGGCCGCCCCAACCGGGTGGGAAACGCCGCGGCGGGTCCCATCAGCGGCAATCTCCACCGTCACCGGCGGCTGGAACGCTGCTGCGCAGGCTGTCGTTCCCCGCGGTTCGGCGACCGTGGCGGCGGTGCGCGGCAGCGGCAGGTGATCGCTGTAGCCCGTGCCACCGCGGTCGTACACCACGGCGGTGGCGAACTGGCAGGGTCAACCCCCTCCTCAGCAGCAGCCAGGCAGGCAGTCAGTCGGTCGGTCGCAGTCATCACGTATTTCGCAATCACTCGGTCCGGTGGACCGACTGCGCTGCGCCCGCCTCAAGGCTCCGCGCTGCGGAAGAGTGGCCGCGTGCATCACCGGATCATGACCCTCGCCGCCCTCGCCCTGCTGAGTACCGCCGGGTGCGCCTCCGTGACACCGGGCGCCGCTCCGGATCGGCTACCGCCTCGCCAGTCGCTCGCGCCTACGGGCGGCAAGGTCCCGGTGCCGCTCGAGTCCCGCTCCCCCGCCGTGCAGCCCTCGGCCCGGGACGCGTTGGTGGAGAGCAGCACGGGCAAGCCCCGGGGCGAGAGGGGCAGGGAAGTCTCGAAGGACACGGAGGACAAGGAGGTGACACCCCACCGCGAGGAGCCCGCCGCCGTCGACCACACACGTCCGGCGCCCGCCCCTCCGCGTCCCCCCGTCCACCGGGCGCCGCCGCCCCGGCCCGCGGCACAGCGCCCGCAGCAGCGCCCCGAACCGGTGGCGCCGCGTCCCGCGCGGCCGCGGCCGACGTACGACGGCAAAGTGGTGTGCCGGATGGCGGACGGTGTGGCCGACCCGGCCACCGTGGCGTTGTGCCGGGATCAGCTCGGGCGATGAGAACGGAGGGTGCCGAAGAACCGGACATCAGCGGAACATCAGCAGGACGTGAGCGGAGGGACACAACCTGTTGATCGCGTGGAGCCTCTTAGGGGACAAACGCAATAGCTGGTGACCTGGTCGACGAGGGGGTAGCGCTGCACACTCGTGTCTGCGGCGCTCGAGCCCCGTGGGCCTTCGTGGAAGCAGAAGGAGCTCTAACCCGTGCAGCAGACCCTCGAGAGCATCCCTACGACTGAGCGTGTGCAGTTGTCCGTTCACACATCGGACCCGATTTCCCGGGCCGGAGTGCTCACCCAGCTCCGTGAGTACCCGGAGATCGAGTTGGTGGACGCCGGTCGGCCCGAATGCGGCCAAGTCGCCCTGCTCGTCGCCGGCTCCGTGGACGAGACAACTCTGCTGAACCTGCGCACGTTCGCCCACATCAAGGACGTCCGGGCGGTCCTGGTGGTGGACCGGATGCGGGAGGCCGACTTGTTCGATGTCGCCGGGTGCGGCGTCACCTCGATCGTATGGCGACGAGAGGCAACACCTGCTCGGCTGCTTCGGGCCATACTCGCAGCTCACCGAGGTGAAGGGGATCTGCCGGCTGATCTGTTGGGCACATTCCTCACCCGGATGGGACAGCTCAAGAGCAGCACACCGGGTCCGGCAGGACTCCCCCCGATGGGAATGACGTCGCGAGAGGTCGAAGTCCTGCAGTTAGTGGCCGAAGGCCTCGACACCGGGCAGATAGCAGTCAAGCTCGCATATTCAGAGCGGACGGTGAAGAACGTCCTGCAAAATCTGACCTCCCGTCTCCAACTGCGCAACCGCACCCATGTGGTGGCCTATGCGGTCCGTGCGGGCTACATCTGAGGCCGTACGCGAACGGCAGCGAGGAACCGGACACCACGGGGGCTGGACCACCTGCTCGCCCAACCCCCGTTCTCTTGCGCCTTATCCGACTCTCGTGCCCTATCCGACGGCTACGGCACCGCGCAGCGCCTCACGCGTCAGTGCGATCACCTCCGCCGCACGCGGGCTGAGGTAGAAGTGACCCCCGCGGAACGTCTGGATGTGGAACGCGGCCGTCGTGTGGGAGCGCCACACGTCCGCTTCCGCCACCGTCGTCTTCGGATCATCGTCACCCACCAGTGCGGTGATGGGGCAGCCGACGGTCGCGTCCACCGGGCCGTACGTCTCGATGGCCCGGTAGTCGCTGCGGATCGCGGGCAGCACCATCCGCAGCAGTTCCTCGTCACCGAGTACTTGGGCGTCGGTACCGCTCATCGCCTTCATCTCGGCCACGATCCCGTCGTCGTCCCGCTGGTGGACCTTCTCCTCGCGCCGCGTCGACGGTGCGCGCCTGCCGGAGGCGAACAGCATCGCGGGCTTGTGGCCCTGCTCCTCGAGCCTGCGCGCGACCTCGAACGCGAGGATCGCGCCCATGCTGTGGCCGAAGAACACGACGGGCCGGTCGAACAGCGGCGCCACCACGGGCGCTATGCGGTCGGCAAGCACGCCGATGTCGTCCACGTTCGGTTCCGTCCGCCTGTCCTGGCGGCCGGGGTACTGGAGGGCCGCCACGTCGCTGTCGCTCGCGAGCGCGGCCGAGACGGGGAAGTAGAAACTCGCCGAGCCGCCCGCGTGCGGGAAGCACACCAGCCGTACCGGGGCGTCCGGTGCGGGGTGGAACCGGCGGAGCCAGAGGTCGCTGCCGTCGGTAACAGTCATGTTGATCGTCCGTTCTGCTGTGGTTGTCGTACTCGGCGTACTGCGTACTGCGTTCTGCTGGCTTTGTCGCGCTCAGAGAGAGTTGGTGTCCCGGCCGTCGGCCAGCCAGGCCCGTACGGCGAGCGCCGTCGACTCCGAGTGGTCGTCCATGATGGTGAAGTGGTCGCCGGGGACGTCGGCGTCCTCGTGCGGCAGGGGCCACTGGGGCCGCCAGTCGTCCTCGGTCTGAAGCGCCTGCGACTCCCCCGGCGGGAAGGTGGCGTGCACGTACAGCGTCGGCGTGTCGATCGGTTCGGGCTCCCAGTCGCCGAACACGCGCAGGTAGCCGCCCTGCCCGGTGAGTTGCGCGCCGGACATCAGCTCGAACGCCTCACTGGTGGCCGCGCGCTGCCGCAGGGCCTCCTCAAGACGGCCCTCGAACGAGTTCGTCGCGGTGTAGGTGTCGACGAGCACCACCGCCACCGGTGTGCTGCCCTCCTTCTCGAGCAGCGCGGCGACCGCGTTGGCCAGCCACCCGCCCGACGAATAGCCGACGAGCACGAACGGCCCGTCGCCCGCCTGCCTCATGACGGCCTCGGCCTGGAAGCGCACGACCGCCTCCCTGGTCGCGGGCAGCGCCTCCCCCGCCGCGAAGCCGGGGTTGGGCAGCACGGTCACGTCCCGCTCGCCCGCGAACACGGGGGCGAACCGGCCGAAGTAGTGCGGCCCTGAGGGCGCCATCGTCGGAGGGAGGCAGAGGAGCGGGATTCCAGGTCCTGTCGCAAGGGTGACCGGCGGCAGTGCGGGCACCTCGTCCGGCGTCTCGAACACCGGCCTCACCCGCGCGGCCGCGTTCACCATCTGCCACCCCTCCTCGTACAGGCCGAGGTCGCAGGCCTGCCGGTACAGGCCGGTGAGCGTATCCTCCACCGCCAGGGCGGCGGTCGTGGCGGGGGCGTCGCCCCCGGCGTCGGTCGCGGCCCCCGACGCGAGTTCACGCCGGAGGTACCCGGCGAGCGCCGGTCCCGTCGGCTGGTCGAACACGACGGTGGTGGGCAGGCGAAGCCCGGTCGCGCCCGCGAGCCGGTTACGCAGTTGCAGCGCGGTCAGGGAGTCGAGGCCGAGCTGGGTCAGGGCGCCGGAGACATCGAGTTCCTCCGGCGCGTAGCCGAGCACGGCCGCCGTCTGGTCCCGGACGAGCAGCAGGAGTTCCTGCCCCTGCTCCTCCTCCGTAAGACCGGCGAGCCGCTGCGCCAACGGCTCCTCGCTCACGACCGCCGCCTTGGTGGCTCGCGGGCGCACGAGGCCGCGCAGCAGCGGGGGCACATCGTCGGGGCCGCCGCGCAATGCAGCCAGGTCGAGCCGCATGGGCACCACGACCGCGTCGTCCGCCGCGCATCCGAGGTCGAACAGCGCGAGGCCCTGCTCCTCGGTCAGGCCCCCGACCCCGGAGCGGGAGAGCCGCGCCACGTCGGTCTCCGCCATGTCGCCGGTCATCGCGCTTGCCGTCTCCCACAGGCCCCATGCAAGTGATGTGGCGGGGAGGCCTGCGGCCCTGCGGTGGTGGGTGAGTGCGTCGACGAACGCGTTGGCCGCCGCGTAGTTGCCCTGGCCTGGGCCACCGAGAATGCCAGCCGCCGAGGAGAACAGCACGAACGCGGACAGGTCCAGGTCCCGGGTCAGCTCGTGCAGATGCCAGGCCGCGTCGACCTTGGGCCGGAACACCCTGTCGACCTGGTCCGGGGTCAGCGTCCTGATCGTGCCGTCGTCCAGGACACCCGCCGAGTGCACCACGCCGGTCAGCGGGTGGTCCGATGGCACCGCGGCAAGGAGTTCGGCCAGCGCGCCGGGGTCGGTGACGTCGCAGGCGGCGAGCGTCACGTGCACGCCGAGGTCGGTCAGCTCGGAGCGGAGTGCGTCGGCGCCGGGCGCGGCGGCGCCGCTGCGGCTCGCCAGGACGAGGTGCCGGACGCCGTGCTCGGCCACGAGGTGCCGGGTGACGAGGCCGCCGATCATGCCGGTGGCGCCGGTCACCAGGACGGTGCCGCCGGGCGCGAACTCGATTCCGGAATCCGCGTCGGACGGCCGGATCCGTGCGATGCGCGGCACCAGCAAGTCGCCCGTGCGCACTGCCAGTTGTGGCTCGGATGCGGTGAGGGCGGCGGGCAGTACCGGCCAGGAGGTGCCGTCACCGTCCACGTCGACCAGCGTGAACCGGTCGGGGTTCTCGGACTGCGCCGACCGGATCAGGCCCCACACCGTCGCGTCGGCGATGTCGGGCACGTCCTCGTCGGGGCCGACCGCGACGGCACCGCGGGTCACGAAGACGAGGCGCGATTCGAGGAACCGGTCGTCCGCCAGCCACTCCTGGGCAAGGCGCAGCGCGCGCAGGGCGGCGGTGCGGGCAGCGGCGACCGGATCGGCGTCGTCCTCGGTGCACGGGACGACGACAAGCCCCGGCACTCCGGCCGCGGCGAGGGCAGCGAGGTCTTCGTGCTCCTCGACGGCGATACCGGCCGCGGCCAGGCCCGCGCCGACCTTCAGGTCGTCCGGGCCGACTACTGCGCAACCGCGGGCGGGAGCGGGGGTGGCCGCACGGGTCGGTGCGGCCACCCACACCAGCCGGAACAGTGAATCGCGGTGGCGCGCACCCCAATGGTCAGCGGCGATAGGCCGCAGGACCAGGG
>NZ_JBHTSF010000133.1:18340-24529 GCF_042795295.1 Streptomyces sp. NPDC056486 | reverse complement strand
CTGTCTTCGCCCCCGCCCCTGGCTGCCTTCGCATGTGTTCGGGGGGGGGGGGGCCCCCGCGGCGCGCCCCCCCCCCACGCCGACCTAGCACCGAACCTGCCGGGCACGACGGCCCGTTCTTCCTCCCTCAATACTCCGCTGCCCGCAGCGAGAAGCCAGCACAAGGAGCCCCTGATGACGGATGTCGCACCGCTCACGAGCCCCGACCGCAGACCCACCCGGAAGGGCCCCCGCGTAGTGGTCGCGGTGGGACTGACGCTCGCGCTCGCCGCAGGCATCGGGTACGCCGCCGATCTCGGCCCCTTCGACCCCGGGCCCCCGATACCCGACCCGGAGGCGATAAAGCAGGCTCGCGCCTTCCTGGCCGACTGGGAGGCGGGCCACATATCGCGGGCCGCCGCGCAGACTTCGAGTCCCGAGCAGGCAGAGCGCGTCCTGAACAGCTTCACCGCCGGACTCGACATCAGCAAACCGACCCTGACCCCGGGGGCGACCACGGTCGGCGACGACGGCACAGTGACCGTGGCGTTCACCGCCAAGATGCCCGTCACCGAGCTTGGCACCTGGACGTACCGTTCGGCCTTGCCCGTGCGCAAGCAGGACGACGGCGTCTGGAAGGTGAACTGGGAGCTCTCCCTCGTGCACCCGAATCTGAGCAGCACGGAGAAGTTCCGTCTGGAGCGGGAGGACACCTCCGGGCCCGAGATCAACGACCGCAACGGGGACGCCTTGTCCAGCGAGACGTCCCCCTCCCTCGGCCCGCTCATTCCCCAGATAGCCAGGGGCAGCGGCGCCGGTCCGCGCGGCGCGGTGCAGCTCGTCGACCGGGCCAGCGGTGAGGTCAAGGGCACGGAGGCCTCTTTCGGCAAGAAGTCCGCCCGCCCCGCCGACCGGCCCGTGTCCACCACGCTCGACACCACCTGGCAGTCGGCCGCGGAGAAGGCCGTCGCCAGCGAGGCCGACGGCAAGGACACCGCCCTTGTCGCCCTGCGGATCGACAACGGAGAGATCCTGGCCGTGGCCAACTCCCCCTCCTCCGGGTTCAATCGCGCCGTCTCGGGCACCTACGCGCCCGGCTCCACCTGGAAGATCGTCACGACCAGCGCGCTGCTCCTTGGGGACGCGGTCGCGCCGAGCGATGTCGTCGACTGCCCCAAGTACCTCACCGTCGGGAAGCGGTTCCAGAACGTCGAGGCCTCCGAACACCGCGGCGCCACCTTCCGCAAGGACTTCACCGCCTCGTGCAACACCGCGTTCATCAGCCTGCGCGACAAGGTCGGTGACGGGGAACTGGGCGATGTCGCCCGCAAGTACTTCGGGGTCGGGCAGAAGTGGGACGTCGGCATTCCCTCGTACGACGGGTCGGTACCGGTCCCCCGCGACCAGACCGAGAAGGCCGCCTCGATGATCGGGCAGGGCAGGGTGCAGGCCAACCCGCTGATCATGGCCTCCGTCACCGCGACGGCGGTGTCCGGCACCTTCCATCAGCCCACCCTCACCGGCGGCACCGATGACGCGACCGCCACCACGCCGCTGCCTCGCGAAATCGTCGCGCAGTTGCGTGAGTTGATGCGCGCCACGGTCACCGACGGGACAGCCTCAGTTTTGGCCGATCTGCCCGGCGAAGTGGGGGCGAAGACCGGCACCGCCGAGGTCTCCGACGACGCGCCCAACAACGGCTGGTTCGTCGCGCATCGCGGCAATGTCGCCGTGGCCTGCGTCGTCGAGAAGGGCGTCACCGGCGGCGCCTCCGCCGGACCCGTCGTCCGCAGCCTCCTGGACGCCGTGCCCGACGCCCCCTCCTGACGGACCTGTTCGACCGCCTGGACGGGGCCGCGCGAAAACCAGTGGCATTCCGTCACGCGCTCCTCATAACTTGAGCCTTCGTGACTCATGATCCAAGAAGAGTGCTCATCAGGCGGCTCGCCCGCGCCCCCCGCAGAGCCGTCCCCGGGCGAGACGCGGCAGCGGGCGGGCAACGATGACCGAACGTACGGTGGCACCGTCCAAGACCGCCGAAGAGGGGATCTTCTCCCGGAAGTACGCGGCGGCTACGGCAACCTTCGCCGCGGTGATGTTCCTGACCGGGTTCGCCGCGCTCGCGGTGGTGCCCACCTTGCCTGCGGCGGCACAGGGCCTCGACGGGGTGTCGCTCTATCCGCTGGTGGCGGGCAGCTTCGTCGCCGCGAGCCTGCTGGGCGGGGTACTCGGCGGCAGTTGGGCGGACCGCGCAGGGGCGAGCCGCCCGCTGGCGGCTGGTGTCGCCCTGTCGGTGGCCACCTTGCTGATCTCGGCCACCAGCACGACCATCTGGCAGTTGGCGGCCGGACGGTTCTTGGACGGGGTGTCGGCCGGAATGGTCGCGGTGGCGATCAACACCGCCATCGCCCATGACTATCCCGACCGTCTGCGGCCGCGCGCCCTGTCGCTCATGAGCACCTGCTGGATCATTCCCTCGCTGGCCGGGCCTCCGCTGGCGGGTCTTGTCTCCGCCTGGTGGTCCTGGCGCGCGGTGTTCTTCGGCCTGGCCGCCCTGACACTGCTCCCGGCGCTCGCGGTCGTGGTCGTCCTGCGCGGCCGGACCCGACAGGCCAGGGCCGTCCCGTCGCAGGACAAGCCACCGCGTCCCGCTCTGATGGTCGCCCTCGCGGTCAGCCTGGGCGCGGCGCTCGCGCAGTACGGCGTCTCCGGCTGGGGCGCGCGCCAACTGCTGTGTGCGGCGGGCGGGTTCGCGCTCCTTGTGGCGTTCGCGCCCCGGCTGCTGCCGTCCGGCACCTGGAGTGCGGCGCGTGGACTGCCCGCCACCGTGCTGCTGCGCGGCTTGTCCTCAGGGGCGTTCTTCACCCTGGAGGCCTTCGTGCCGCTGTTCCTCAGCACGGTGCGGCACGTGCCTGCCGCGGTGACAGGTCTGGCGTTCACGGGCGCTGCCGTGGCCTGGGCCGCCTCGTCCTGGGTCCAGGGCCATCTGCTCGACCACTGGCCCCGGCACCGCCTTGTCGTGGTGGGTTCGGTGATCCTCGCGGCGGCCGTGGCGATCGCGGCCGCCGGAACGCTGCCCACGATGCCCGCGCTCACCGCCGCGTCGGCGTTGGTCGTCGCGGCGGTCGGCATGGGCCTGGTCGCTCCGGCCCTCACCCTGCTCTCGCTCTCGCACAGTCGGCCCGGTCTGCAGGGGCAGGCCAGCAGCGCGATGCAGACCAATCAGAATCTGGGCCAGATCACGATCATGGCCCTGTCCTCCGCGCTGTTCGCCGGGCTCGGCACCGGCTCGTCCGGCCCGGCCGGCTACGCCGCTGCCTTCGGCCTGCTTCTTGTGCCGAGTGTCCTTGCCGCTCTGCTCGCGGTCCGCGCCCGCGGCTCGTGAGCGACCGCCACGGGGCTCGGCTCAGGATTCCCGGCACTCCACGTGACCCCAGCCGTGCGCGTTCTTCGCGATCTTCTCTCCGGCGGCGTAGGGCTTCTGGCAGTGGCAGCGGCCGGGGAACTTCGCCTTGATGACCGCGCCTGAAGACCCCTTGCCCGCACGGGCGGTCGAGCTCTTGCCTCCCTGTGCCGAGGCCTGCGCCGTGGAGCTCTTGCGCGGCCGGGCGGCGGGTGAGGCCGTCATGCGCTCGGGCCGCGGCTCGGGGATCGCGAGCGCTCCGTGGGCGGTTCCGGCGGGCTGCTGCGTCGTCGCGGCGTCGCTGGCCGCGACGTCGGCGATGGCGTTGAGGTGGTCGCCGTCCACCTGGTGGGCCGCGACGTGCCGGAAAGTCACGGCGCGGCCCTGCAGGAGTGCGTCGATGCGGACGACGAGTTCCTTGTTGGCCACCGGCTTCTTCGCCGCGGTCAGCCAGCCGTTCCGCTTCCAGGAAGCGATCCACTTGGTGACCGCGTTCATCGCGTACTGGCTGTCCATGCGGACCTCCAGCGGAACGGCGGGATCCGTGGACTCCAACACCTCGGCCAGCGCGGTCAGTTCGGCCACGTTGTTGGTCGCTACGCCGAGCGGCCCGGCCTCCCACCGCTGCGGGCGCTCATCGGAATCGGCGACCACCCAGGCCCAGGCCGCAGGCCCGGGGTTCTTCTTCGCGGCTCCGTCACAGGCGGCGATGATCAAGTCAGACATCCCTTGATGATGCCAGCCCGCAGACCCCCCGAAGGCCACCGCCCCTCTCCGACACCGCCCCTCCGGCGCCGGCTCGCCCACACCGGCTCGCCCACACCGGCCCTCCGGCACCGGCCCGCCGAGTCCTACGCCTCGCCTGCGTCCAGCGCCGGGGCGATGACCGCGAAGGCCCGGTCGGTCAGCTCGGCGGGATCCTCGGCGCCGCCGCTGTCGCTCCACCGTTGCAGCACGGCGTCGAAGGCGGTCAGTGCCATCCCGGCGGCAAGGTGCGGGTAGAGGTCCACGCCCACGTCACGCCCCAGACGCCGCGCCACCTCCCCCGTCAGATCGTCGCGCCACTGCGCCTGACGCTCCAGGAAGCGGGCGCGCAGGGCCGGGGTGCGCAGAATCAGCCGCACCACGGGCAGTACTCGCTCGGAGTGATCACCACAGGCCGCGAGGGGAACCCACACCGCGTGCCGCAGCGCCACGGAGGGCCGCTCCGCGACGGGGCGAGCCGCCAACTCCGCGTGGATGCCGACGCCCATGTCGGCCAGGAACTGGACGACCACGTCCTCCTTGGACGCGAAGTACCGGAAGAACGTACGCCGGGAGACCCCGGCGGTGGTCACGATCTCGTCGATGGTGACCGCGTCGAACCCCTTCTGGGCAAGGAGTTGCAGCGCCGCTTCGGTCAACTCGTTCGCGACGAGCTGTCGTTTGCGCTCGGCCATGCTCACTTCGGGGCGGGAACTCACCGGACCATGGTACACGCCATGCCTTTCATGGCACTCAGTCCGCTCCATGACACTCAGGATCCTCTTGACACTGAGTGCCACGAGCGACAGCATATGCCGCATGACGCAGCTACAGCGCTGGACAGCCGAGCAGATACCGGATCAGACCGACCGGATATTCGTCGTCACCGGAGCCAACAGCGGCCTCGGTCTTGCGACCACCCGCGCACTCGCCCGGCGGGGCGGGCACGTGATCCTCGCGGTACGCGACGAGGAGAAGGGCCGCCGGGCGGTCGCGGAGATCACCGCCGAGCACCCGGACGCGAGCCTGGAGGTACGCCGCCTCGACCTGGCCGACCTCGAATCGGTCCGCGACTTCGCCGATCAGCTGCACGCCGACCACCCGCACCTCGACGTGCTCATCAACAACGCGGGCGTGATGGCTCCGCCCCGCACGCTCAGCGCACAGGGCCACGAGCTGCAGTTCGCCTGCAACCACCTCGGCCACTTCGCGCTCACCGGCCTGCTGCTCGATCTCCTTGCCGCCGGAAACGACCCCCGCGTGGTGACGGTGAGTTCGGTCAACCACCGGCAGGCGCGCATCCGCTTCGACGACCTGACCGGCGAGCGCGGCTACAAGCCAATGGGCTTCTACAACCAGTCGAAGCTGGCCAACGCCGTCTTCGGCCGGGAACTCCATCTCCGTCTGGCCAAGTCCGGCAGCCCCGTGCGCAGCGTGCTGGCCCACCCCGGCTACACCGCCACCCACCTCCAGACGAGTGCGCCGATCGGCCTGTGGCGGGTGGTGCTCGGCCGTATCGGCAACCCGTTGTTCGCCCAGCGCCCGGCCGACGGCGCGCTGCCCCAGCTGTTCGCGGCGACCGAGCCGGACGTGGAGAGCGGCCAGTTCATCGGTCCGGGTGGCCCGGCCGAGCTGCGCGGCGCACCGACGCGCGTACAGCTGGCCCCTACGGCGGCGGATCCCGAGACGGGCCGCCGACTGTGGGAGCTGTCGGAGCACTCGACCGGCGTACGGTTCGCGTTCCCCGCCGCGGTCTGACCGCGCTCGGTCAGCGCGCGACGGGCCGACCAGCCCCCAGGTGTCGACGGCCATCAGGTCGAACAGATGGCCGCCCGTCGTCGAGCAGCAGCCAGGAATCGGGCTCCCAGTCCACTTCGGGGTGCTTCAAGTCGGCCTGGATCTCGTCGATCTCGGTGTCGGCACGGCCGATCTTCCATCCGGTCGATCTCGCCCCGCAGCGCGCACACTGCCGCAACGGACTTTCCCGGGCCGTGGGGGGGGGGGGGGGGGGCCCGCCCGCCGCGGGGGGGGGGAAGTTGGGGACGGGCCGCCGGGGGCCCCCC
>NZ_JBHTSF010000133.1:0-18330 GCF_042795295.1 Streptomyces sp. NPDC056486 | reverse complement strand
AAGCAGTAAGGCGCCCACTGGCGGATAGCGAGGACGGACATACCGGCGCGCCCCCCCCCCACCGCCGGCCCCGGGCCCCCCCCCCCCCCCCCACGGCGGGTTTCGACTAGATGCCGAACGGCGCGGCGTAGCGCACCGTGCCGCTGGGCAGCGGGTGATCGGCGTCGAGGGCGAGGGCCATCATGGCCTCGTCCGGGACGTCGATGCTGATAGCGATGCCGTACGCCGAAGCGCGGGCGAAGCCGAAGCGCGGATAGTACGCAGGATGCCCGAGGACGGTGACGAAGCGCTCGCCCCTGTCCTTGGCGGCGTCGAGCACGGCGCGGATGGCCGCGGAGCCCGCGCCGGTCTTCTGGTACTCGGGGAGTACGGCGACGGGTGCCAGGCAGAGGGCCGGGGTGTCGCCGATGTGGCAGCGGGTCAGCAGTGCGTGGCCGACGAGCTTGCCGTCCTGGTCGGTGGTGACGACGGACAGCCCGTCGATCCACGCGGCGTCGGCGCGCAACGCATCGACGAGATCGGCCTCCGCCGGGGTGTCGAACGCGGCGACGTCGACGGCGTGGACGGCGGGGATGTCGGCGCTGGTCTCAGCGCGCGTGATCCAGGTATTGCTCATGCGGGGATTGCTCATGATGGACGGAGATCCGTTTCATGGTGGGTTCGTGTGAGTGATGCCCCGCGAGCTCACGCTCCCGGCGAGGGCAGATCCAGCTGATGTCAGGCCGCGGCCCGGGACGTGAGGTGGGTCCGGGCGGTGCGCATGGCAGTGGCCTTGAGCGCGGTCATCAGCCCCAACTCCCAACATCCTCGATCTGGATCACACACGAACGCCATTGAGCTTATCAGCCGACCACCTCGCAATCTCGGCCTCGCCCCCTTGCCCGCCCTATGGCGCACCCCATAAGTTACCGAGCAGTAGTTCACGGCCCCACTCCACCTCGGCCAACCCCTGACCCACCCAAGGGAGCCATCATGCCCATGCTCGACCGCCAGGACGACGTCTTCATCCTCGACCTCGGGGACGGCGAGAACCGCTTCCACCCCGACTGGCTCGTCGCCGTCGACACCGCACTCGACGAGGTGGAGAAGGCGGAGGGACCCCGCGCCCTGGTGACCGCCGCGACGGGAAAGTTCTTCTCCAACGGCCTTGATCTGGACTGGCTCTTCGCCCACGCCGACCAGCACCAGGATTACGTCACCACCGTCCAAGGCCTCCTGGCGCGAATGCTGTCCCTGCCTGTCGTCACCGTGGCCGCGCTGCAAGGGCACACCTTCGCGGCCGGAGCGATGCTCTCCCTGGCCCACGACTTCCGCGTGATGCGCGCCGACCGCGGTTACTGGTGTCTGCCCGAGGCCGACATCAACATCCCCTTCACCCCGGGCATGTCCGCCCTGATCCAGGCCCGGCTCACCCCGCAGACCGCCCACGAGGCCATGACGACCGCCCGCCGCTACGGCGGCCACGACGCACTGGCCGCAGCCGTGGTCGACCACGCGGTGGACGAAGACTCCGTACGCCGGACAGCAGTGGAGATCGCCCGATCCCAGACGGGCAAGGCCGGCCCCACCCTCGGCACCATCAAGACCCGCATGTACGCCCCCGCTCTGAGCGCCCTGCGGGACAAGCACAACCCTCTGGGCTGACACCGGCAGGGTTCAGGCGTAGGGAGGGGTGGACGGGGGACTCGGCAGCCAGGCAGATTGTGCACCGGCATGCGCACGAGCTTCCGTACGACAACCCCAGGGAGGCGCGATGTCGACGCAGACCCATCGCCTCATCATCCACGAGCTCGCGCGGTGCGACGAGTGTGCCGTGCTGCGCGTGAGCGGTGAACTCGACCGGAGCGGCGAGAAGTTCTTTCTCCGTACGCTCGGCGACTCTGTCATGGCGGGGCATCGACATCTCGTCCTGGATGTGACGGCGCTCGTGTTCTGCGATTCGCGTGGGCTCAACTGCCTGCTCGGGGTGCGTTGGTTACTGCGGCGCCGCGAGGGTCACCTGCTCCTTGCGGGAGCCGGACGCCATCTCGCCGAACTCCTCACGCTGACCGGCAGCACGGAGTACTTCCCCCGCTACCCCACCGTGGGTCAGGCACTGCTGGTCCTGCCACCCTCGCACCGCCCCACGTGGCCGCCCCGCTAGATCGCCTCCAGCCAGGCAGAACCCTTGACGTGCCCACGGAGCACCCGAAGAATGACCGCTCTCTGACAACGTTGTCCAAGGAGGTCGCGCCACGATGCCGCAGCAAGCCTGGGGACTCACACGCCGTCATGCCCTACAGCTGCTCGGGGTTTCCGGTGCCGCGGCGGCCTTCCCGCTCGCCCTCGGCCCGGGACGGGCCTCGGCCGCCGCGGAAGCGGAAACAGACGTGGAACCGCCGGACGCGATCGCGAGCACCTATTACCGTGTTCTGCTGGCTCACACCTGCTGGGCCGAGACCCAATGGGACGCGGCCCAAGGCCACTACACGAACAAGGACTTCGGGTTCGCTGTCGTGCTCGGCAACGCCGTACTGCTGACCCGCGGCCCCTACGACGCCGAACGCGCCGGAGTCGACAAGGACACGCTGCGCACCCGCACGCTCGCCACCCTGAAGCACTTCGCGGCCTCCAACCGGCTCACTGGCGGCACCCAGTGGGGCCGGAAGCTGTTCTTCGACACCACCTTCCAGTCCTACTTCGTCCTGGCGGCGCGTCTACTCTGGGACGACCTCGACGAGGCGACGCGGCACAACGTCGACACCATCGTCCGTGAACAGGCCCAGTACACAACGGCCTTGGGAACGGGCGACGATCCCGACTCCGGCGACTGGTCTCCCCACGGACTCAGCGGCGGGTTCAAGGGCGACACCAAGCTCGAAGAGATGGGCATCTACGCCCAGTCGCTCGCCCCTGCCCTGGCCTGGGCGAGCGACGATCAGCGCCATGACACGTGGCGCGCCGCCTTCGGCCGCTGGAGCCGCAACGAGGCGGGGCTTCCGGCCGCCGACCTCGCGAACCCGGCCCGGGTGGACGGCGTCCCCGTCAGCGCGAACACCGCACAGAACCTGTACGACACCTTCATCGTCGAGAACCACGGGTCGTTCGGCCCGCATTACCAGGAGGAGCTCTGGCGCACCTCCGGACGCAACGCCGCCCACTTCCTCACCTCGGGCAAGGCCCTGCCCGAGGTGCTCACGGCCCAGCCCAACGCCGTTCCGCTGTGGCGCACGCTGCTCGGCGTGATGAGCGACGCGGGCGAGCCCTTGATGCCGATGGTCGCCGACCGTGAGCACCTCTACGGCCGCGATGTCATCCCCCTCGCCTTCCTGGCCCAGGTCGTCGGCGACCGCGCCGCCGCCGCCTGCGAACGCGCCCTCGCCGAACGCCTTGAGGCATATCAGAAGTACCCGCCGGAATACCGGATCGCGAAGTTCTCCGGCGAGCCCAAGTACGAGCCGGAGGCGCGTGCCGAACTGGCCATCAGTTACCTCCTGCACGAGTGGCGGGCCCGCTCCGGGAAGCATCCCGTGCGCCCCCTCTCCCCCGGCGAACTCTTCGAGCAGGCGAGCGGCGTCAGAGACCACGGCACGGGACCTGGCCTGGTCTCCCACCAGTCCCGCGGCGCTTGGGCGGGCACCGTCAGCAAGCCGGACTTCGTGAAGTTCGCCTGGCAACCGGCCCACGACGACTGGCTGTTCGCACTCAGCGGTACGACACCCATGTTCCTGCCGAGCACCCGCTCCAAGGTCACCGAGCGGAACGTGGTCACGTACACGCGGCTTCGGGACGGCTTCGACGGGAGTGCGAGCCTGCTGACGCTGGATCGCGGACATGCGGGGTTCACCACGTTGCCGTCGGGAGCCGTGGTCTACGCGACGTCCGGCACGGCAGTCGGGGAGGGCCACCTGGAGGTGCACAACCTGTCGATGCCCGGCATCCCGGGCCTTGACGGCAGCCGGACCTATCGGGCCGCCGAGGGAAGCACCACCGTCAAGGCAGGCGCCGGGGGCCAGCCGTCCGAAGGAGCGCGCACCGACGAACTGACTTTCACGCGTGCCCAGTTCCGGCACTTGCGGATGCTGGGCGTGCGACCTGACCCGTCGTACGGATACTCGCTGTACGCCTTCGAGATGCGCGACGGCGCATCGGGCGACGACCTGGCACGCGCAGATGGGGTGAAGGCATCCGCTTCCTCCTTCGACCCGGGCAAGGAGCCCTCGCTCGCGATCGACGGTGGCGGCACGAGCCGCTGGGCGGTGTCGCGCGCGGACCGTACGCGGGCCGACAGCTGGATAGCCGTGGACCTCGGGTCCTCGCGGTCCGTCGACCGGGTGACGCTGCGCTGGGAGGCCGCGGCGGGCCGCGCCTACCGGCTCCAAGGATCGACCGACGGAGAGCGGTGGACCGATCTGGTCACCTGGCCCCGGCCGGATCTCACCAGCCGCGGTCAGTGGCTGGACATCGACGGCCGTGCCGGTCTCGTCGTGCGGGGCGGCGCCCACCCCATCTCCGTGTACGGCGACACGGTCGTCCTTTCCGACGGTCCGGCCGAGAGCCTGCTGATCGAAGGGCTCCCGGGTGCGACACCGAAGGAGCTGCGCGCCGCAGCCGCCCGCAAGACGCCATCGGTGAGCTCCGCGGACGTCAAGGCCGCGCTCACCGAGCACCATCTGAGCCTCTTCAACCTCTCCCCGGACCCCGTGACCACGACGGTGACGATCCCCCGCTCACGCGCCGGAGAAGTCCGTCTCTACGAGGGCGTCCAGACCCTCACCGAGTCCGGTACGGCCTGTCGCGTCGAACTGCCCGCCGCATCAGCCCTGTTGGCGCCGCCACGCATCACCCTCTCCGCGAGCCGCCTGCCCGTCGGGCTGCGTGCCGAGGTCGTCGACGGCGGCACTGTCCGGCTGAGCGGGCCGTCGTGCCGCGTCACCGTCTCGGCGCAGGGCAGGAGCGTCGGTGCCACGGTCCGCGCGGGCCGTACGACCACGGTCACGGTGCCCCGGGCCACCGCGTATCCCCTCCCGGACCTGGCACTGGGCCGCACCACCTTCCCCACCGCACCACTGCCGCCCGGCATGACGGCTCCGCAGGCGGCGGTCGACGGCGACGAGGCAACCGCCTGGACCGCCGGTCAGGACGACCGCATGGTCGTCGACCTGGGCGCCGAACAGCACATCGGCGAGATCCGCACCCGGTGGCAGGGCAGCCATGTCCCGGCCTCGCGAGTGGAGTTCAGCCTCGACGGCCGTACGTACGACGGCTCGGCCAGGTTGTCGGCGCGCGGAACCCTGCGTACCGACCGCACGGCGCGCTATGTGGCGCTCCGCGTCACCGCCTCGTCCGGAGGAGCCCTGACCACGCTGGCCGTCACCTCGTGACGACGGCGCGCCCGAGGACATGGTCGAATCCCACCATGTCCTCGGGCGCGGCTGAACAACTCCCCCGCGTATACGGCTACTTAGCGCGTGCCAGCGCGATCGCGCCCTGAAGCCGCTCCCCCGCCTCGTACATCATGTAGGGCACGCCGTTCTCCGTACCGAAACTCGGCGACGCGCTGCGCCCGTTGTCCGGCGCGCCGTTCATCGAGTTGTGGAAGATCCCGAGGTGGTCGCGGCGGGAGAAGTCCTTGCCGACCTCGGTGATCAGTATGTTGCCGCCGCTGCCCTTGTCCGTGTTGTAGACGACGTAGGCACTGTTCCCGCGCGTCAGCAGGTGTGGCCCGCCCACGTTCTGTGCCCCCACATCGACATGGCGGATCAACGGCGTCTGGTCGAAGGTCCAGTTGCGGCCGTCGGCCGACCAACCCCAGGCGATGTCGCGGTGGTTGGTGGTGTTGTTCAGCATGAAGAGCATCACGTAGCGGGCGC
Organism: Streptomyces sp. NPDC056486; assembly: GCF_042795295.1. Lineage (NCBI taxonomy): Bacteria > Bacillati > Actinomycetota > Actinomycetes > Kitasatosporales > Streptomycetaceae > Streptomyces > Streptomyces sp. NPDC056486. The sequence goes on along the minus strand of NZ_JBHTSF010000133.1, from coordinate 12,478 downwards.
CACGGGACGGCAGGTCGTGACGGAACACACGGGCGTAGGACGTCTCGGTCGAACCGCTCGGCAGCATCGAGGTGGAGAGCACGACCTTGTCGTACGTGAAGTTGATGCCGTCCTTGGAGCGGGCCAGGCGGGTCGTGGTGTTCTCGCCGTGGAAGTACAGCCACATCTCCTTGGCGTCCTCGTTCCACAGCACGTGGGGCGAGGAGACGTGGCTGACCTTGTAGTGCGGCTGCCAGTTGTTGGTGACGAGGGGGTTGGCCTTGTACTCGGTGAAAGGCCCGTCGATCGAGTTGCCGTAGGCCAGGCAGATGCCGCCGGGGGCGTCGTGCGGGGCGTAGTAGAGGTAGTACCGGCCCAGCGCGCCGGAGATGCGGCCGACGGTCCCGCGCAGGCACGGGAAGATGATCTCGCCTGTGGGGTTGTAGGCGAGGTCCGACGGCTTCAGGACCGTCCGCACATAGGTGTAGTCGGGGAAGCCGCCGGGCGCCGCCGCGGCAGTGCCCGCCGTCCCCGCGCCGAACGCGAGGGCCGTGCCGGTGGCGGCGGCCCCGCGCAGGAAGACGCGGCGCGGGAAATGGTGCTGAGGCTCGTTCATTTGTGGACTCCGTCCCGGGAGTTGAATGTCGGAGGAATGCTCAGAGAGAGGACTGCTCAGAGGTCAGAGGTAGGTGGCGGCGGTGACGCAGAATCCGCCGAGGGCGACGGCCCACACGTAGGGCAGGGTGCGCACCATGACCTGCTGGGGGCCGACGCCCGCGTACTGGGCGCTCCATACGGTCTGGGTGCTGGTGGGGTCGGAGACGCCGAATACCTGGTTGTAGGAGGCGGCGAGGCCGAGCACGGCGACGGCGGGGTAGATACCGGCCGCGATGAGGACGCCCGCGATGCCCGCGCCGAGGCCGTAGACGTTCAGCGGCCCCCGGTAGAGGCACAGCGGGACCAGCAGGGTGAAGACCAGGACGAACAGCACAGGGTTCTGCGGGCTGACGGCCTTGACCAGGGGTTCGAGCGCCTCGATGGCGCCCGGCAGCTTCACCGCGGCGAGCAGGATGCCGATGGCGATGAACAGCGCGATCGGGGGCGCGGCGACCTCGAATCCGCCGTACAGGGTGCGCAGGAGGCGCTTGTTCATCTCGCGCGGCCGGGTCGTGGTGACCAGGGCGTACAGCACACCGGCCAACAGCGAGGGAATGATGGCCAGTTCGAAGCCGAGGGCCAGGATGAGCGGCACGACGGGGGTGAGCAGCGCGTACCACGGTGCGTCGCCGAGGCGCTCGCGGCGCGAGCGGCGTTTGTCGACGGCCGCCTTGAGCGCCCAGGTGTGCTCGATCCCACGGCGGCGGGACTCGATGAGGACGAAGGCGACGGCCGCCACCAGTGCCAGCGGGAACAGCTTGATCATGAAGCCGCGCACCGTGGGAATCGGAAGGTCGAGGGCGGTCGAGAAGAACTGCCAGATGGGAAGTTCGAACGGTACTCCGACGGCGATGCCCATCAGGATGGTGCCCGCCGCGGTGACCTTGGGGATGCCCACGGCGACCATCGCGGGGATGCCGATGATGCCGGCCAGCATGGCGGCGGGAGCCGATCCTGTGACCGTGCCGATCAGCGCGGACACGGCGAGCACACCGAGTGCCACGACGGTGGGCCGGTCGCCGCCGAACTCCACGATCTTGCGGACGATGGTCCCTGCGATGCCGGTCTCGTCGAGGAGTTTGCCGAGCCACGATCCGAGCAGCACCGCGATCATCGTCGAGGCGAGCATCGGGGCGCCCTCCTGGAGGACGGTGTCGAGGACGCTCTCCTTGCCGGTCAGTGGTGCACCGGCGACGAGTGCGATGACGACACCGAGGAGCACCAGGGCGAAGGCGGTGGGGAGTTTGCGGGTGAGCATCGCGGCGACACCCACCGCCATGACGATCAGGATGACAACGCCCATGGCGCTACTTCTCTCTGTGGGTCACGGCGTCGGCGAGCGCGGCCGTGAGGAGCAGGGGGCTGCGGCCGAGCCCGCAGACGGTCCGGGCGTGGGCGTGGGCGGCGATCTCCTCCGCGCCCACCACGTGCCCGTAAAGCCGGAACCGACCTGCGCGCAGGACGACATGGCCCAGGGCCCGCTTCAGTGCGGCCTTCGCAGGACCGTGATGGAGGTGTTCGTGCACGGATTCGTGGGCGAGAGCCGCCGCGCGCACCGAGCCCGGCGGGTACCAGTGCCGCCAGCCCCGTTCATCGATCAGGGCTTCTGCCGCCGCGAGGGTGTCGGTGTAGAGCTCCACCGTCGGCTTCGGCCGTGACGTGTAGCGGGCAAGGAGGCCGCGCTCCAGGCCATCGGCGCGCTCGACGATCCTGGCCCGGCACGGCACGGGGGCAAGGGCGGCGCCGAACTCCTCGGCTGTGCGCGCCCAGTGGCGAAGGAGTTGCGGGTCGCGGCTCTCGTGGGTGGGGGTCGCGGCAAGGAGGTGGACCGCGTGGTCCAGGTCGTCGAGGGCCTCGGGTGCGGGCGCCGCGGGGGTGCTCATATGCGTACCTCAAGGACGGCGATGACCGGCTCGTCGGCGGTACGGGATTCGAGTTCGCTGCGGGCGAGCGCGAGCAGGGGTTCGGGGTCGAGGACGCCTGACAGGTCCGCGATCCGGGAGCCGAGCAGCAGCCGCACGGCCGGGGCCCGGACCCCGCCGTCGCCGTACGAGGTGGTCTCGCGCACCAGCTTCGCCAGTACTTCGGGGGCGTCGGCGACCCGGGTGGTCTCCACGCGGGCGTCGGGGACGTGGAGGCGTATGACTCCGTCGGCGTCGACGATCCGTACCGGATGCCGGGTGGCGCGCAGGGTGCGGCGCACCTCGGTCCCGTACACAGTGTGCGATGCGGTCTTGGCGAGGACGGTGACCTGGGCCGGGTCGCTCTTGAGGCTGGCCGCCGCCGTGCGCAGGCGCTCCTCCTCGTCCGCCCGGTGCGCCCGGTCCTGGGTGCGCAGTTCGGTGGCGCCGGTGGCCACGGCGCGGACGGTGCTGGTCTGCGGATCGACGGTGACTTCGACCTCGACGCCGTCGGCGGCGGCGCCCTGCGCGATGACGGCCGCCTCCGCCTCCGCCCGCACGGCGAGGATCTGTTCCTGTCCGGCGCCCGGGATGGTCCGCTCGATCTGCTCGCGGACCAGGGCGAGCGCGACCCCGATCGGGCTGATCACCTCACTGTGGCGGGCGATGCGCCCCTGAAGGCCGCTGACTTCGGCCAGGTGTGGGGTGACGGACGCGGCTCCGCCGCCTCCGCCGACGAGCAGGGCGGTGTCCTTGTCGAGGCGGTAGTCGCGGATCATCGTGTCGACGACCTTCTTGACCTGAGCCGTCCCCGCGTCGAGCAGCCGGTCCGCGGCGGTGGCGATGTCCACGCCGAGCGCCTCGGCGAGCGGGGCCATCGCCGCCCTGGCGACCTCCTGGTCGCTGCGGGCGAAGTCACCGTCGGGCACGCGTCCCGCCGCGTTGGCCGCGCAGGTCATGGTGAGCGCGAATCGGCCGCCCGCCGCGTCGAGCACGGCGTAGTCCTCCGGATCGTCGGCCATCGGGCGGACGGTCGTGAGCTTGGCGTCGCGCAGGTCATCGAGGGTCGCGAAGCACGCGTAGGGCAGCCCGGCGATGTGGGCGCTGCGCGGCCCGACCCCGGTCACCTTCCCGCCGCCGATCCGCACCATGGAACCGCCGCCGACCCCGACGGTGCGTACGTCCAGGGCGTTGAGGTAGGACTTCTTGCCGAGGATCGTGGCGTGCTGGACGGCCACCTTGCCGCGCCGCACGACACTGATGTCGGTGGAGGTGCCGCCGGTCTCCAGGAACACTCCCTCGCTGATCCGTTCCTGCATCAGCGCGCCTGCCACACCCGCAGCGGGGCCCGAAAGGACCGTGAGGAGCGGCCTGCGCCGCATCTCGTCGAGCGACATCACGCCTCCGTCACAGCGCATCACCATCAGCGGGGATTCGACCCCGGCCTTGGTGATGGAGCTGTCGACGAGATCCGCGGTGGCCAGCATGCGCGGCAGGATCGCCGCGTTGACCACGGCCGTACGGGTGCGCTTGTGCAGCCCGTACAGAGAGGTGATCTCGTGCGCGGCGGTCAGCGGAAGCCCGGCGTAACGGGCTGCCGCGACAACGGCCCGCTCGCCCTCGGGACGGTCCACGCTGAACGGCTCGGTGGCCACGAGGACTTGGGCGCCGTCCTGGGCCAAGGTGTCGGCGGCGCGGCGGACGGCCTCCGCGTCATCCGGGTCTGTGACGTGGGCGTAGGCGAGCGGAAGGCTTTTGCCCGGGGTGAGTTGGAGCTTGCCGAGGGCGGCCAGCCTGCGGGTGAGCCCGGCGGCGGGCCCGGTGCCGATACCGATCAGGCCCACGGTGGCGACGTCGCCCTCCAACAGGGCGTTGGTAGCCTGTGTCGTGCCGTGCGCCAGAAAAGCGACATCTTCCGGTGCGCGGCCGGTTTCTGCCAGCAGACGGTCGAGGGCTTCCACGATGCCGTGGGCCACGCCGTCCTCATGATGGTGGCTGGTGGGGACCTTCACCTGTCCCAGGAGTTCCAGGGTCGTGGCGTCGACCGCCACGGCGTCGGTGAAGGTTCCGCCCACGTCGATGCCGACGCGGATGCGGTGGGTGGTCATGGTTGGGCACCTCCTTGTGCGGGTTGGCGGTGCGCGGGCGGGCCGGGTGGGACAGGTGGTGCTGTCCCACCCGGCACTTTTGAGAGCGATCAGCTCTCAGTAGCCGCGTACGTCGGGCCAGTGGCGCTGTACGCCGTCTCGGTCGAGCAGCCGGGCGAACTCGTCGAACCGCTTGTCCTCGGCCTGGACCTGGTGGGGTTCGACGCCCTCGGACACGCAGTGCGCGGCCAGGGCGCCGGCGACCTCGCCGATGTTCCACTCCACGGGGTGGAGGCGGTAGCAGCCGTTGGTGATGTGGGTGGTGCCGATGTTCTTGCCAGCGGGCAGGAGATTGCGGACGCGGCGGGGTACGAGGGCGCCGAGCGGTATCTCGAACGGCACGGAGCCGATGTCGATGTAGTTGTCGCCGCCGGTGGAGGGGTGCAGGTCGATGCGGTAGTTGCCGACTCCCACGGAGTCCCGGTAGGCGGTCCGTCCGTAGGGGCCGACGACGTCGATCGCGACGTCCTGCTCGGTGACGGTGGTGACGGCCTTGATCCGCCGCGACTCCCGCACGTAAGGGGCCTTGGCCAGGCCGTCCGCCGTGCCCGTGATGTCGGGGCGCAGCCGAAGTCCGGGGAAGCCGGTTCCGCCGTCCTCGCGGGGCGCCTCGGTCTGGAGCCAGTACAGGACCGAGAGGGACAGCTGACGTGCCTCCGCGAGTGCCTGCGCCGAGGTCTCCTCGCCACCTCCGATCAGCGGCTTCAGCCAGTAGTCGTTGAGCGGCCAGTTGACCAGGGTGATGTCGGAGTCGAAGGCGCCCGGCCGGTGCAGCTTGCGGGCGAGGATGCGGCGGAAGCCCCACAGCTCCTTGTCGCCCGCGTCGGCGCTCTGGTCGGCGTTGACGGCGAGCGGGTCGATCTCCGAGTTCGGCACGAACGTACGGGGAACGGCTTCGAGCGAACGCGGGTCGGGGGCGAGGAAGCCGAGCAGCGGGCCCGGCCAGAAGTCGGGCTGGTAGGAGCGCCAGAAGTCGTAGTCGACGGGGCGCTCGATGACGTGGTTCTCGCCCTCGTGGTGGGAGAGCGCGAAACAGACGGTGATGCCCTGCTGATTGAGGGGCTGCGCCTCCTCGGGTGCGTGCGGCTCGCCGAACTCGGCGCGCGACTCGGCGCCGATGGCGTGCTCGACGCCGCCGAGTTCGAGGAGTTCGCCGGTCTCGGTGGCGTCGATGACGTACCGGGCGTGGAGCGTGGTGCGCTCGCCGTCGCGCAGGTTCTCCAGGGTCACCGAGGTGATGACATCGTTGTCCGACTCGGCGGCGACGGCCCAGTGTTCGGTGAGAAGGGTCAGGCGCCCCGAGGCGAGATGGGGCGCGAGCATGCCTTCCATGACGGCGAGGGCGACGCGGGGCTCGTGGCAGAGCTTGCTCACCCGGCCTGCGCCCGGATTGAGATTAGTCAGGGACGAGGCCTCCGACCGGAGCGGATACCACTGTCGGTAGTAGTCCCTGATGGACTCGCGCAGCTTGCGGTACGAGGCTGTCGTGCCGAACTGCTCCACCCAGGGGTGCTCGTCCGGCGGAACGGCCTGGGAGGTGAGCTGGCCACCGATCCAGTCGGTCTCCTCGGTGAGGACGACGGTCCGGCCGGCCCGGCAGGCGGCGAGCGCTGCGGCCACGCCGCCCAGGCCGCCGCCGACGATGAGGATGTCCGGTTCAGGGGTCACGGTTCTCCTAATGCTGTGCTGTACGTGGTCGTGCTGCGGGGGCGCGCCGCCCGGCGGGGCGCGACTGCCCGCGGCCGTCATGCGGTCTCCGGAAGCGCCTTGGACGGGGGTCCTGTGGTGACGCCGGGCCGGAATGTGCAGGCCACCAGCGGGTCGGGGGCGTCCTCGCCCGCGACGAGCGTGGCGAGCAGGCGCACGGCCGTCGCGCCCAACTCCGCACGGGGGATGTCGAATCCGGTGGGTTGCGGCTCGTCCGCGAGATCGGAGGGCGGACTGCCGAGCAGGGCGAGGGAGATGTCGCCGGGGCAGCGCAGACCGGCATCGCGGGCAGCCGTGCTCAGCGCTCGCCAGGCCGCACCGCTGTCGGTCTCCTCGGCCACCACCGCGGTGACGCCTTGCGCCACCCACTGCCGCAACTGCTCCGCCCCGAGCGCCTGTTCTGGATCGGCACGGCGGAATACGGCGTCAGGACCGCCGGGCAGACCCGCGCTCTCAAGACCCTCCAGAAAGCCCCGTTCACGGTCGGTGGAGGCGGGCGCGTCGTCGTCCTCGCGCACGAGGATGATGCGACGGTGCCCGAGAGCGGCGAGCCGGTGGACGACTTCGCGGCTGGCACTGACGTAGTCGGCACCTACCCAGGCCAGGCCCTCCGGTTCGTCCCTGCGCCCCAGGTGGACCACAGGGAAACCGTCGTCCACGAGCCTGCGCAGTTCGTCCACCGGGGCGTGGCGGCCGAGGAAGAGACACCCGTCGGCGAGTCGCGCCCTGTTGAGCGCGTGCGGCCCACCGGCCCCCGCACCACCGCGGCTTGACCCGGTGAAGAGCACCAAGTCGTACCCCTGCGCGGCGGCTTCCTGCTCCACGCCCACCAGGAACGGATAGTAGGAGTGCTGCACGTCCGTGGGGAAGGTGGCCGTGAAGCTGAATACTCCGAGCAGGCCGTTGCGCGCAGCCGCAAGCCTCCTTGCGGCCGGGTCCGGTACGTAGCCCAGGCTGCCGGCCGCGTCGAGCACCTTCTGCCGGGTCTCGTCCGAGATGGCGACGCCCTGCTTCTTGCCGGCGAGCACCAGCGAGACCGTGGCCTGCGACACTCCCGCGAGCCGGGCGACCTCGGCCTGGCGCGGACGCCCGGTGCGCCCTACCGAGGCGGGTGCCCGACCTCGTCCGGCCCGCTTCCTGGGTTCGTCCACCGCTGCCCCTCCATCGTTAATGCGTATTAGTTATGCGCATTAACGAGTACTGTGCGCGGCACGGGACCACCGGTCAAGAGGGTGAACAGAGTTTCTTTCCGCGCTTCTCCACCTCCCCGGAGAGCCGCGAAAGCGCCGCCCTCAGGCCTCGCGGTCGCCGGTCGGTAGGGGCTGTGCATGGTCAGGAAGCGGATGTCGAGATCGGCCCGGGAGCGCCAGGCCTCGTAGAAGACGAAGACGCCGGGCTCGTCCCGGTCCTCGTGAAAGTGGTACTCCGGGCAGCCGGACTCCTGCCGCGTCGGCTCGACGAACGAGAGCAGGAGCTCTTTCAGTTCGGCGGCGCGCTCGGGCTTGGGGTGGGCGGTGCCGACGAGCGTGAACGGCTGCTGATCCATGGCGTTCTCTCCTCGATAGATATCCCGACAGGCATCGCGATGGACCCGGAGAAAGGCGCCCTCCGTGCCTGACGACGAGGGCCAACCGACCGTCGAAGAGATGCGGCTCGGCCCGGTGCTCGCCGCGCCGGCGGACCCGCTCCGCCGCCGCGTGGTGCATGAGGCCGGGCTGATCCGGCAGGTCGCCCGTGGCAACAGCCGGATGGCCACGCTGCGCCGGGCGGATCTGGAGCAGCCGTTTCCAGGGCTTGTGAGGGTTGTGGCGGCAGAGCCGGAGGAGTGAGTCCCGACGCCCCGCGGGCAGCTGCCGCGGAGCCGGGACCTGCGGAAATGCCGATGCACACCGGAACGAAGGTCCCGTAGGGTGCGGCAACATGAATCAGGTTTCGCGCCATGCCGTCCGTCCTATACGTGCCGACGAGTGGCCCGAGGTGAAGGAATTGCGTCTCCTGGCACTGAAGGATCCGGCAGCTCCGATCGCCTTCCTCGACACGTACGAACAGGCCGCCGAGCAGCCGGACTCCTTCTGGGAGGAACGGGCCAAGGGGTCGGCCGGCGGAACGCGGGTGCGCCAGTTCGTGGCCGAGGGCCGCGACGGGGCATGGAGCGGCACGGTGACAGCGCTCATCGAGGACGCGGGCAGCAGCGATTTCTTCGGCGCGACGATTCAGCAGCGCCAGGCGCATGTCGTCGGCGTCTTCGTCCGCTCCGAGTACCGCGGAAGCGGTGTGATCGACGCACTCTTCGAAGCGGCCGTCAGGTGGGCATGGTCGGTGCCGGAAGTGGCGCGGGTGCGCCTGTACGTCCACGAGGACAACGCACGGGCCGAAAGCTTCTACCGGCGATACGGATTCGCACGCTCCGGGCAGACCGTCCCCATGAAGGGCGACCCTTCCAAGGTGGAGCGCGAGATGGTTCTCGACGGGCCCACGGTTGTGCCCGGCAGCATCGCCCATGACTTCCCGGCCGGGGGCTAGCCCAAGCCGGCCGAAGCTAGGGTGCCGTCAGCGCCTTGGGCTGATGTCGATGCCAGGGCTCTGCCGTCCGGCTCGGCGCTAATCGTTGTCCGGCTCAGTCGGCAGGGTGGGCCGGGGGACGTCGTCGGGCACAACCACCAGGCGTACGGCCATGTGCCGCGAGTCGGGCGGGTGGTCTCCGGGCTCCCTCAGGTACTTGCGCAGAAGCGCCTGGTACTCCTCGGCGAACGTGGCGACCTCCTCCTTCGTCATCCGCAATCCGGTGCGGTAGATCTGGTTCCAGCCCGCGGAGGAGTCGTACCCGGCGTATGCGCTCACGACCAGGTTCAGATCATGGGTCATCTTGAGGGCGCCGATCTTCACCGCGGCCTCGCGTTCGTCGGCCGTCAGCTCCAGGCCCGGCGGTGTGAAGATGTCCGTCATGAGCGACTTCCACCAGCGCTCCCGGCCGGTGGACCGCTCCTCGATCTCGGCAATCAGCTTGAGGCCGGCCAGTTTGCGCAGGTGGTAGCTGGTGGTGCCGGTGCTTTCACCGAGGGCCTTGGCAACGCTGGTGGAGTTCGCTTCGCCGTGCTCTCCGAGGTAGCTCAGGATGTCGCGGCGCACCGGATTGGACAGCGCCTTGTAAAAGGCTTTGAGGTCCGGGCCGGTGAGCACTCTCTTTTCAGGCTTCACGGACTTCACGGGCTTCTCCGGGCGCTCGACCATGCCGGTCAGCGTACTGCAGAGAACCTCTGCAGATATATCGCAGAGATTGTTTGCAGAAACTCTCTGCGATCGCTACGTTGGCGCGGACGGCGCCACCGGGCGCCGGGGGCTCGGGGGCGAGAAAATGCGAAAGAATCTGTTCAGCAGGCTGTTAATACATGCGCTGGAGACGACTGCGACTCAGCGGGTCACCGTCCATGCCTGAATCACTGGATGCCCGGATGCGGGACGAGATCGACGATCAGGTCGCTGAGGCGTTCGACGCCTATCTGGCCGACAGGCTGGCCGAACCAGGGCCACTGCGCACATCACTGGCATTGAGGCGCAGCGCCGCGGTAGTGCTGGGCACGGTCGGGGCGGGCGCCCTCGCCACAGCGCTGGCGCCGGACGAAGGCGCCGTCGGCTGGATCTGGGGGGCGATCACCGTGATCGATCTCGCCTGGCTGCTGACCGCACGCCGCCGTTGACGTCCGTGGAGGTATCACCCCTCCCCGGTCGCCCCTCCCCGCCGCCCCTCCCCCTCGCCCCTCCCAACGACATCCGACCTAGCGGCCCTGGGCCTTGTCTGACACTGACCGCCGCAGTGATCAAGGATCCAGTAGCCGGCAGATTGCGGGGCAGCGGGCTCAGGTGTCGTCGTGGTTGAGGGTGCCGGCGATGCGTTCGGCGAGGGCGCGGCGCAGTTGGGGGGTCAGTCGTTCGGCGGTGAGGGATTCGTACAGCCATAGGCCGTCGGCGGCGAGGCGGGCGATGAACTGGTCGAGCGCGTCCGGGTCGTCGACGTCGGTGGTGGTCAGGAGTGGGGCCCACCGTTCTATGACGGCGTCCCAAGGGGCCGCGTGTCCGGGCGTGGTGGATCCTTCGAGCATGAAGAGGAGCTCGGCCCGTGTGGCGCTCTGGGTGGTGACGCGGGTGTAGGCGGTGAGCCTCTCGGCGGGGGTTGCCTCGTGGGCCGGTTTTCCCGCCGCCGCGGTCATCTGTGCCTCCCACTGGTCGGCGAGGTGCTGGTGGATGGCTTGGACGAGGTCTTCGCGAGAGGCGAAGTGGTAGAGGAGTCCGCCCTTGGTCAGGCCGGCCTCGGCGGCGACGGAGTCGAAGGTGACGCTCTTGACGCCTTCGCGCTCCACGACGCGGGCGGCCGCCTCGAGGATCTGGGTTCGTTTGCTGGTCCGCATGGATGCTCCTGGGGCGGGGTGTCAGTGGTGTGTGGGGGCGGACAGGGCTGATCCGGGGCCGTGGTGGCGAAGGAGGAGACCGGTGGTGATCGCGCCGGCGGCGATGACGGCGGTGACCACGATCATGACGGTGAAGTAGGCCCCGTCGAAGGCGTTGGATGCGGCGCTGACCAGCGATGAGTTCCCGTACCCGGCCAGTGCGATGGCGGTGTCGAGGCTGTCGCGTGCGGAGTCCGGAGTTCCGGATGGCAGGTCGATCGTGGCGCTGTAGACGGCGGTCAGGAGGCTGCCGAGCAGCGCGACCGCGATGAGGCTGCCGAACTCGTAGGACACCTCCTCCACGGAGGAGGCCATGCCCGCGCGGCGGGCCGGGACGTTGCCCATGATCGCGCTGGAGGCGACGGACATGGCCGCTCCGAGACCGGCGCCCGTGATGAGCAGCCCCGTGACGAGCAGGCCCATATTGGTGTCGAAGTTCAGCAGGATCAGCACGGAACCGACCGTGCTGAGGGCCAGCCCACCGGCGACGATGGGCAGCAGCCCGACCCTGTGCAGGCTTGCGCCGCCGACCATGGCCGTCGGGAGCGCCCCCACGGCGACGGCGGCGACCAAGAGGCCGGCGCGCAGCGGCGTGAAGCCCTCCACGAGCTGGAACCGCTGCGTGGTGATCAGCTGGATACCGGCGATCGCGAACATGGAGAACCCGGCGGCCAGGACCCCGGCGAGGAAGGCCCGGTTGCGGAAGATCGCGAAGTCCAGCAAGGGGTACGGCAGGCGGTGCTGCCTCAGGGCGAACGCCCAGCCTCCGGCGACGGCGGCGAGGACGGCGACGGCGATGAACAGGGGCGCGGGTTCCGGCTTGGCGGTTTCCTTGATCGCGATCACGAGGCCGACCAGGGCGACGAGCGCGAGAAGCGAGGAGGGCAGGTCCCACCGCTTGGTGGGGTCCGCGTCGTTGTGCGGTGCGAGGACCGGCGTGGCAGCCAGGGCAACGATGACGACGGGAACGTTGATCAGGAAGACCGACCCCCACCAGAAGCTCTGCAGCAGAAGCCCGCTGATGATCGGGCCCAGTGCGCTGCCCACGATCGCCAGAGTTCCCCAGATGGCGATGGCCACGTTGCGCTCGCGCTCGTCCTCGAACGTGATGCGGATCAGTGCGAGTGTCGCGGGCATCATCGCCGCCGCACCGACGGCCAGGAATGCCCGAGCCGCGATCAGGGTCTCCGGTGTCGGGGAGAACGCGGCGGCGAGCGAGGCGGCGCCGAAGACGACCAGGCCGATCAGGAACATCCTCCGGTGCCCCACCCGGTCGCCCAGGGTGCCGCTGCCCAGGAGCAGCCCGGCCATGACCACCGGATAGGCGTTGATGATCCACAAGCCCTCGGAACTGCTCGCGCCGAGCTCCTCCACCAGCGTCGGCAGCGCTGCGTACAGGATCGAGTTGTCCAGCGTGATGAGCAGGAGCCCCGCACTCACCACCGTCAGCAGCAGCCAACGCCGCCTTGCGCTCAGAACCATCTCCGCACACCTCTCGATCGGTTCCGCCGTTGCCTCATAACTGTACCTTTCGAAAGGTACAGTTATGACGAGGAGGGTGCGCCCGTACGTTGCTCGTCGCACTGGCGCCGCCATCGGAGCCGGAGCCGCGGAGCGAACCGTCCGCGGCGCGGTCGAAGGC
>NZ_JBHTSF010000132.1:0-25385 GCF_042795295.1 Streptomyces sp. NPDC056486 | reverse complement strand
CGGTGCGGTTGACAGTTTCATAGTGTTTCGGTGGTCATAGCGTGAGGGAAACGCCCGGTTACATTCCGAACCCGGAAGCTAAGCCTTACAGCGCCGATGGTACTGCAGGGGGGACCCTGTGGGAGAGTAGGACGCCGCCGAACTATTATTAACGGGAAACCCCCGCACCCTCTGGGTGCGGGGGTTTTCTGCGTTCCAGGGGCAATTACATCCGGGGCAGCTACACCCGTTACCGTCACGTTGGCCGCGTCAATTTAGTGTCGTACGCCAGAATTACCGCCTGCACCCGGTCCCTGGCCCCCGTCTTCGCGAGAATGCGCCCCACGTGCGTCTTCACCGTCGATTCTGCGAGGTGGAGCCGCCCCGCGATCTCCGCATTCGTCCAGCCCTGCCCGATGACCGTCAGGATTTCGAGCTCCCGGTCCGTCAGCGACGCCAGGCGCGGGTCCCGGGAAGGGGAGGCATCCTTACCGGTGAGCGTCGGCAAGTGATCGGCGTACGCGTCGAGAAGGCGGCGGGTCAGGCTCGGGGCCACGACCGCGTCTCCCGTGGCGACCGCGCGGATTCCGGAGAGGAGCTCCTCCGGCAGGGCGTCCTTGATGAGGAAACCCGAAGCTCCTGCTCGCAGGCCCGCGTACGCGTACTCGTCCAGGTCGAACGTGGTGAGGATCAGGACCCGTGTGCGGTCTCCCGCCGCCACTATGCGGCGCGTGGCCTCGATGCCGTCGAGGCCCGGCATGCGGATGTCCATCAGGGCGACGTCCGGGTGGAGTTCGGCCGACATGCGGACCGCCTCGCTGCCGTTGCCGGCCTCGCCCACCACCTTCATGTCGTCCTGGCTCTCCAGGAGCATGCGGAAGCCGAAGCGTTGCATCGGCTGGTCGTCGACGATGAGCACGGTCGTCACTGGGCGGATTCCTTGGGGAGATGGAGTTCTACCTGCCAGCCGCCCGGGGGATGCCGCAGCGGGCCTGCCTCAAGTGTCCCGTCGTAGAGGGCCGTTCGCTCGCGCATTCCCGTGAGACCGCGGCCGGACGTTCCAGAGAGGCTGCCTCCCCCACCCGTGTCCGTCACCGTCACCCGCACCCCGTCGTCGCCGTACACGACCTCCACGTAAGCCGTCGCCTCCGGGCCCCCGTGCTTGAGGGTGTTGGTGAGGGCCTCCTGCACCACGCGGTAGACCGTGAGCTGACGGCCCGCCGGGAGAGAGTCCGGTCGGCCGCGCACCGTACTGCGTACCGGCAGGCCCGCCGCCCGTACCCCGTCGATGAGTTGGTCCAGGTCGGTGAGGGCGGGCTGGGGAGCGAGGGCTGCGGCTGTCTCCGGAGCCTCCTCCCGCAGTACGTCCAGGAGTCGGCGCAGCTCCGTCAGGGCCTGGCGGCTGGTGGTGCCGATGGCGGCGAGGGCCTGGGCGGCGCGCTCCGGGGACTTGGCGGCGGCGTACGAACCGCCGTCCGCCAAGGTTGTGATGACGGAGAGATTGTGGCCGATGATGTCGTGCATCTCGCGGGCTATGCGCGTGCGTTCGGCGTTGGTGGCGAGTTGCGCCTGCTGATCGCGTTCGACTTCGAGCTGCTTGGCGCGCTGCACGAGGGATTCCATGTACTCCTGGCGGGTGCGGACCGCGATGCCCATCAGGGCGACGATCGCGAAGCTCATCATCGTCGGGATGATCTGCTGGTCCCAACTGCCCTGCGGATAGCGGATGCGGCTGATGAAGAGGGGCACGACGGTCAGGCCGTACGCCCATGCCAGCGTGCGCAGCGGAAGCCGTACCGCGATGTTGAAGACCACGATGAGCAAGGTGAGCGAGCCCTGTAGGACGGCCCCCGTCCAGTTGTTGGCGAGCCCCGCAAGGAACATGACCGCGTACACCGGGAGCGGATGGCTGCGGCGCCACAGGAGGGGCACTGTGACGGCCACCGTGATCGCGTACAGGAGCCAGGCGGGGACGTCCGTGTTCTGAGCGATGTTCCGCCAGCTGTCGCCCACCAGGTCGATCAGTCCGGCGAACACGAAGAAGCCGGTCAGGAGGGCGTCCCAGACCAGTGGGCGGCGCCGGTCGAAGGCGCGCACCCACTGGACGCCGCGCTCGACGTACTGGGTCAGCGGCTGGGCGTCCTGGCCGCTGCCGTTGCCGGTCACGGCCTCATCCTCGTACGAGAGTTGCTCATACGTCCCGTCGCTTCAGCAGATACGCCGCTGCTGCCAGGGACGCCACCGCCCACGCGCACAGTGTCAGGAGGCCCGCGCCGGGTGAGAGGTCGCCGGATGCGGTGTGCACGGCCGCGAGGGATTCGGAGGCGGGTAGGGGGAAGTAACCGAGGACGTCGTGGACCGTGTCGTTCGGGATCATCAGGGCGAGCTGCGGCAGGAGGATCAGGCCGCCGACGTACGCGCCGATCGCCCCCGGGATGCTGCGCAGGGCCGAGCCGAGGCCGAGCACGATGACGCCGATGAGAACGGTTCCGGCGACCGAGCCCGCCACGGCACGTGCGATGCCTGGGTCGCCGAGCGATGCCTCCAGATCCGTGCCGCCGAGGAACAGCTGGGCCAGCGGGAACGTGAGGAAGTTGGTGACGAGGAGCGTCCCGAGCGCGACCGTGCCGAACACGGCGGTCTTCGCCCAGAGCACCGGCAGGCGGCGCGGCACCGCGGCCATCGTGGCCCGCACCATGCCCGTCGAGTACTCGCCCGCGGTGATGAGGATGCCGAGCACCGCGATCGCTACCTGGCCGATCTGGGTGCCGAGCAGGGCGTACGTGACCGGGTCGATCTCGTCGGCCGGGTTGGGTGTGTAGGTGGCGGCGACGATCATGCCGAGGATGACGGTGAAGACGCTCGCCAGGCCGAGCATGATCCAGGTGGAGCGGAGCGTCCACAGTTTGTGCCACTCGGAGCGGAGGATCCCGCGGGAGGTCAGGCGGTAGGGAGACGTGAGTGTGGTGGTGGTCGCGGTGCTCATGCCGCTGCTCCTTCCGGTACGCCGGGGGACACCGATGCCGACACCGACGCCGCGTACTCGACCGAGTCCCTCGTCAGGTCCATGAACGCCTGCTCCAGGGAGGCTGTGTGCGGGGTGAGTTCGAAGAGGGGGATGCCGTGTCGCGCCGCCGTGCGGCCGATGTGTTCGCCGTCCGTGCCGCGTACGTCGAGGACGCCCGGCGCCTCACTCGTGATCTGTATGCCGGGTGCGGCGAGCAGCTCGCCGAGCAGGCCCGCCTCGGGGGTGACGACCTTGACGGAGCCCGTGCCCGACTCGCGTACGAACGTCTCGACCGTCGTGTCCGCGAGGAGCCTGCCTCGGCCGATGATGACCAGGTGCTCGGCGGTCAGTGCCATCTCGCTCATGAGGTGCGAGGAGACAAGGACCGTACGGCCTTCCGCGGCGAGGGACTTGAGGAGGTTACGGATCCACAGGACGCCCTCGGGGTCGAGGCCGTTGACCGGCTCGTCGAGGATGATCGCGGCCGGGTCGCCGAGGAGGGCCGCCGCGATGCCGAGGCGCTGGCCCATGCCGAGCGAGAAGCCCTTCACGCGCTTGCGGGCGACGTCGTGGATGCCCACGAGGTCCAGGACCGTCTCGACGCGGTGGCGTGGGATGCCGTGGGTGTGGGCGAGTGCCATCAGGTGGTGGAAGGCGGTGCGGCCGGGGTGGATGGACCGGGCCTCGAGCAACGCGCCCACCTCGTGCAGGGGCGCGGTGTGCGTGGCGTACGTCCGGCCGCCGACCGTGGAGCGGCCGCGGGTCGGGGCGTCGAGGCCGAGCAGCATCCGCATGGTGGTCGACTTGCCCGCGCCGTTGGGGCCGAGGAAGCCGGTGACCGTGCCGGGGTGCACGGTGAAGCTCAGGTCCTCCACGACGGTCTTGTCGCCGTAGCGCTTGGTGAGTTCGTATGCCCGAATCATGCTTCTGATGCTGGCGCTCGCGGGGGCGCGTGGCGTCGGACCAGGGGCGGGACGTGGGCGGCTGCGGGTAGTACCGCGGTAGGACGAGGAAGGGCGGGAACCCTGAGGGGCGGTCCGGGCGTGGCCGGTCCTAGCCGGGGAGTTCCGCGTGGGGCCAGCGGGTGCGGGCCTGTTCGCGGGAGCGGAGGAGGGCCAGGGTGGGCAGGCCGCGGTCGGCGCCGGTGGACAGGAGCTCCGGGAGCTGGGGGAGCGGGGCCACGGCGGCCACATCGTCGAGGACCAGCGTCATTGGTGGGTCGAGCCGACCGGAGGATGACCGTTCGGCCATGCGCCGGCCGTGCTCGACCACGCTTGAGGCGAGCGCCGTGAGGAGGGGCATCGCGCCCGGCCCCTTGGGCGATTTGGGGTCCTCGATGGCTTCACCCACCACAAAAAGCGTGCCCCCTTCATCGATGAAGGAATCCAGGGTGAGGGCATCGGTTCTGTTGGGGGTGCAGGCTTCTCGTACGTTCAGAGTGAAAAGGGAGGACAGAGCGCGTGCCGTCAACTCCTGAGCCATGTCACGACGTTCGGGGTAGGCGGTGAGTGCCGCCTCCAGCTCGCCCGCGGCTCCCGATGCCGCCTTCTGGTGGGTGCGGAGGATGCGGACCGCGTCCTGTACGCCCGTGCCCTGGGCCCAGCGGTGTACGTGCTTGACGGGGCGGCCGTCCACCGCGGCCGCGTGGAGGAAGCTGCGGAGGAGGGTTTCCGCGGTGTCGGCGACGGTGCTGTCCAGTTTGGCGCTTGGCCTTATGGCGGCCAGCAGGGCGGTGGCTCGTTCGGCCGCCGTTGCCTTGTCCTCGCAGTTTGCCGTGGGGGACCAGTGCATTCTTGCGGGGGTG
Organism: Streptomyces sp. NPDC056486; assembly: GCF_042795295.1. Lineage (NCBI taxonomy): Bacteria > Bacillati > Actinomycetota > Actinomycetes > Kitasatosporales > Streptomycetaceae > Streptomyces > Streptomyces sp. NPDC056486. Next base: position 20,595 of record NZ_JBHTSF010000132.1, on the reverse strand, counting down.
TCGCAGAGGTGTGAGGGGTCGTAGACCAGGACGGGGCCGAGTTTCGCTCGGGCGTCCTTTGTCTCCTCCCACAGGGTGGGGTCCGAGGTGAGGACCAGGGCTGCGCCCTCGGCGTCTCTGATTGCCTCTGCTGCGAGGGGTCTGCGGGTTTCCTGGGGGCCCAGTACCAGGGGGGTACGGGGGGTGGGGACCGTTAGTTTCTCTGTGCTCGGGGTTTCGGTGCTGTGCCCCTCTTCGGGGCTGGGGCTCATGTCATCCGCAACCGGCGCTGTGGGCTGTGCCCACCCGTCCCGCCTTGCGGGACGCCTGCCCACAGCAGGGACCACGGACTCGACCGGAGTTGCCTGTACCGGAGCCGCCTCCACCGGAGCATGAGCCTCCGGAGCAGGTACGGGGCGTGGCACACGTCTCGCTCTGCGTACCGCTCGCCACCGCGTGACCGTCCCCATCACGAAGATCGTGAGTACCACCAGGACCATCAGCTGGCCGATCAGCAGGCCCCAGAACAGGCCGTAGCCCGTGAGTTGGGCCGCCGGGGTCGCCGGCCACGCGCCCGCGATGTCGTGCGGCTGCTGGACCAGGTGCCGCATCGCCACCGGCGTATTGCCGAAGGTGACGTTCTTGGGCCAGGAGCCGTGCGAGAACGTGCCCGCGAGGCCCGTCGCCGACCAGACCAGGACCGTCAGGCCGAGTACGAAGGCGAGGCCGCCGATCAGCACCCCGTCGGGGATGCCGCGCTCGCGTGACTCGCGGCGCCCGCCCCGGTCGCGGTCCTCGGACTCAGGCTCCCGGTAGCCCATGGCTCACGCCACCCCGTATCGCGACGATGACGACGATGATGATGACGGATCGTTCATCTGCTGTTCCATGTACGCCGCCCGCTCCTCCGCCTCCAACTCGGCTGCCCGCAGCGCGTCGTCGGCAAGGAGTTGGTCCGCCGACGACTCCGTCATGGCGCGGTCGGTGAAGACCAGGGGGCGTTCGGTCTCTGTGATCAGGTGTTTGACCACCTGGACGTTGCCGTTCACGTCCCACACGGCGATGCCGGGCGTGAGGGTCGGGATGATCTCGACCGCCCAGCGTGGCAGGCCGAGGACCCGGCCGGTTGCTCTCGCCTCGTCCGCCTTCTGGGCGTAGATCGTCCTTGTCGACGCCATTTTCAGGATCGCGGCGGCTTCCTTGGCCGCCGCCCCGTCCACCACGTCGCTCAGGTGGTGGACCACCGCCACGAACGAAAGCCCGAGCCGTCGGCCGAACTTCAGCAGGCGCTGGAAGAGCTGCGCCACGAAGGGGGAGTTGATGATGTGCCACGCCTCCTCCACCAGGAAGATGCGCTTCTTGCGGTCCGGGCGGATCCAGGTGTGTTCGAGCCAGACGCCCACGATCGCCATCAGGATCGGCATCGCGATCGAGTTCCGGTCGATGTGCGAGAGGTCGAAGACGATGAGCGGCGAGTCCAGGTCGATGCCCACCGTCGTCGGGCCGTCGAACATGCCCCGCAGGTCACCGTCGACAAGACGGTCCAGGACGAGCGCGACGTCCAGACCCCACGCCCGTACGTCGTCTATGGCGACGTTCATCGCTTCCGCCGACTCGGGTTCCGGGTGGCGCAGTTGCTCCACGATGTCCGTGAGGACGGGCTGGCGCTCCACGATCGTCTCGTTCACGTACGCGTGGGCGACCTTGAGCGCGAAGCCCGAGCGCTCGTCGAGCCCGTGCCCCATCGCGACCTCGATGATGGTCCGCAGGAGCGCCAGCTGACCGGTCGTGGTGATCGCCGGATCCAGCGGGTTGAGGCGGATGCCCATGTCCAAGGCAGCCGTCGGGTCGAGCCGGATGGGGGTCAGGCCAAGCTCCTGGGCGATGAGGTTCCACTCGCCCACACCGTCCTCGCCCTGCGCGTCCAGGACGACGACCTGACGGTCCTTGAACCTCAACTGCCGCAGGACGTACGTCTTCTCAAGCGCGGACTTGCCGTTGCCCGACTCTCCGAGCACCAGCCAGTGCGGGGCCGGGAGCTGCTGCCCGTACAGCTGGAAAGGGTCGTAGATGTACCCCTTGCCGGAGTACACCTCGCGCCCGATGATCACGCCGGAGTCGCCGAGGCCGGGTGCGGCCGTCGGCAGGTAGACCGCCTGGGCCTGCCCCGTCGACGTACGTACCGGAAGTCTGGTCGTCTCCACCTTCCCGAACAGGAAGGACGTGAAGGCGTCCGTGAGGATGGTCAGCGGATCCCGCATGGTTGACAGCCCTCGCCTCTAGCGTCGGATGCCGGTCGCGAACGGCAGCGTGTTGACGAAGGACCTGTGGTGCTCGCGGTCGCACCACTCCAGCTTCAGGTACGACTTTCCGGCCGAGGCCCGGATGGTGCGCTTGTCGCGCGCGAGGGCTTCGGGGGAACGGGACGAGACGGTGATGTAGCCGACGATGTTGACCCCGGCCGCACCGCTCGCCAGGTCCTCGCCGCGCTGGTCCAGACGTGAGTTCGATGCGATGTCACGGGGGTCGACCGTGCGGTTCAGCTTGGCCTGGCGGCTCGCCTCGGCCTCGTCGTTCGTCTTCTCCGTCAGCATGCGCTCGATGGCGACCTCGGTGGGTTCGAGGTCCATGGTCACGGCGACGGTGCGGATCACGTCCGGGGTGTGGACGAGCAGCGGGGCGAGGAAGTTGACGCCGACGGGCGTCATCGGCCACTCCTTGACCCAGGCCGTGGCGTGGCACCAGGGGGCGCGGGTGGAGGACTCGCGGGTCTTGGCCTGGAGGTAGGTGGGCTCCATGGCGTCGAGCTCGGCGGGCCAGGCGTTGCGCTTCGTCATCGCCTGGATGTGGTCGATGGGGTGGTCCGGGTCGTACATGGAATGCACGAGCGAGGACAGCCGCCCTTGGCCCAGCGGCTGCCGTACGCGGATGTCCGCTTCCTGGAGCCGCGAGCAGATGTCGGTCAGTTCGCGCGCCATGACGACGGCGAGACCGGCGTCCTTGTCGAGCTTCCTGCCGCCTTGCGGGCGGCTCGCGCGGGCCATCGCCTGGGCCTCGGCTGCCAGATCGCGCGAGTAGTGCATGCAGGCCACGAGATACGCGCGGTGCTGCTCGCTGCTGGTGGAGACCATCGACTGGAGCTGCTCGTACGACTGCTGCAGCCAGGGCAGTGCCCGGTCGTCGCCGCGGATGCTGACGTCCTTGGCGTGGGCGTCCGGGTCGGCAGGGAGCGTGCGCGCGAGCATCTGGAGCCGGGTCACGAAGCCGTCGCCGTTCGCGACGTGCTTGAGCAGCGTCCCGAACCGGTCGACAAGCGCCTCCTGGTCCTCGGAGTCGCGCAGACCTACGCCCGGGCCCTCGATCTCGATGGCGGCGGTGACCGTACGCCGGTCGGCGTGCAGCAGCACGGCGATCTCATCAGGGCCGAAGGGCGCGGCAAGCCAGCTGATGCGGCCGATCCCGGGCGGCGGGCCGACCTCGACCTCCCTGCCGTCGAAGCGGATGCCCGCTTCGGGGGTGGCCGAGCGGTAGGCGGTGCCGCGCTTGAGGGAGCGCTTGAAGCTGCGGTTGATCTCGAACCACTTGTAGAACGTGCGGCCCTTGTAGGGGACGTAGACCGCGGCGATCGCCAGCATGGGGAAGCCCATGAGCAGCACGATGCGCAGGGAGAGGACAGGGACGAGGAGCCCGCACATCATCCCCAGGAAGGCTCCCGCGATGATCATCGCGATCTCGCCGGTCTCCCGGTTCTTGCCGACGATCGCGTTCGGCCGCGCGCGGCCGATCAGATATGTGCGGCGGGGCGCGATCGGTTGCGACACGTGGGACTGAGTCGTCAACGCCCTTCACCTCCCGTGCGTTTGGTACTGCCAGTGGAACCGTTTCCTGACCCGCCCGAGCCGCGGTTGCGCGCGTGCGGAGTGCTGGTCGCGCTGCCCCTGGGCGGGGGCGCGGCGGAGGGGACAGATCCGCCGCCGCTCGATGAGCCGCCTCCGCCGCCCCCGCCGCCACGGGAGCTGTGGGCGGCGACGCCACCGCTGACGGGGTTGGCGGGCCGCGGCTGGCTGTTGCCGCCTCCGCCGCCGTTTCCGCGGGAGCTGTGGGTCTTGATGCCCTGGGAGACGAGGGACGCGGGGGACGAGATGACGGCCGCGGCGCGGTTCTCCGCACCCTGGGAGATGCGGTTGTTCCGGGAGTTGGCGATCTCGTCGCCGAAGCCGGGGACGAAGCGGTAGATCATGGCGCTCGCGAAGATGGCGAGCAGGATGATCGAGAGCCCGGAGACGACCGCAGAGAAGGAGTCCGGCCCGTCACCGGCGGAGAGCGCTCCGGCCAGGCCGAGCACGATGACGATGATGGGTTTCACCAGGACCACCGCGATCATGATCCCGGCCCAGCGCCGGACGTGCGTCCACAGGTTCTTGTCGACCAGACCCGCGTACACGACGGTGCCGAGCAGCGCGCCCACGTAGAGCAGCGCGGCCCTGATGACGAGCTCGAGCCAGAGGACGCCGGCCGCGAGGATCGATACGAGCGAGACGACGATCAGCATGATCGGCCCGCCGCCGATGTCGTCGCCCTTCTTCAGGGCGCTCGAGAACGACCCGAAGAACGTCTCGGTCTGACCGCCCGTCGCCTTCGCGATGACGTCGCTCACGCCGTCGGCCGCCGAGACGACCGTATAGAGGATCAGCGGCGTGAAGGCGGAGGCGAGGACCGTCAGCCACAGGAACCCGATGGCTTCGGAGAGCGCGGTGGTGAGGGGGACGCCTCGCACTGCGCGCTTGGCGACCGCGAGGAGCCAGAGGAGCAGGGTCAGGATGGTGGACGCGGCGAAGACGACCGCGTACTGCTTGAGGAAGCTGGGGTTCGTGAAGTCGACCTCGGCGGTCTTCTTCACGGCTTCGGAGAGCTTGTCGACGGTCCAGGACGCGGCCTCGGCGCAGCCCTTTGCCAGGGAGGAGAGGGGGTCGGCGGTGGAGTCGTCCAGGGGCGGGTCGGTGGGGTACTTGCCGCCGCCGTCGCTGCTGCCGCTTTCGCCTTTTTCGCAGTACTTTTTGGCGGGGCCGTGGATGAGATCGCAGGGGTCGTCATCTGGTGCGGCGAAGGCTCGCGTCGCGAAGAGGATCGCTGTCGTCTGCACGGCAGTGACAGCGACTGCGAGCTTGAGTACGTGACGGTTAGCGGGCATACGTAAACCCTCCGTACCCTTCTGCGGCCTTCGAGATCTCATCGGAGCCGGACGCGCGTTCGTCGCCCGGCACAGGGGCGGGACCGTCCTTCTGGGAGTGAGTGGCGGCCTTCCAGTCGCCGCCGACCCACTCCAGCTTCATGGTGATGGTGAACCAGCTGCTGGTCACCGGTTTGGTGGACTTCTCCCCGGCTAGGCCGAGCAGACCACTGCACCAGACCTCCACCGTTGCTTTCCCGGGGGCGTAGTTGGTGACCTTGGTGCCGATCGGGCTCGTACGCGAGACGAACTGGTAGCCCTTCGGCGTCGAACCATCTTGGTTCAGGCCCACGTTCTTGAAGAAGCCGACGCTGTACGCCTTGTCGAGCTCTGTCTTGAACTGGTTCACGCTCGACGGTGCCATGACGGCCTGGAGGACGCTGTCGCGCTTGGCCTTGTTGAACATGTCCGCCGAGCCGAGCGCCACCGCATAGTTCGCCGCAGCGGACTGCGCGCCCTGCTCGCTCTTCGCGAACCCCGAAGCGATCCCCGACGTCTTCCCGTCGACAGGCCGCGCCCCGGACGCGGCCGTCGGGTCCGCTCCCGCCTTCTTGCCGTCCCCGCCGCCCCCGGCGGACTCCTCACCGCCGCCGCCACGATTCGCGAACGCGATAGCCGCGATGAGCACGACCACCACACCGACCACCGTCACGAGACTCCGTGACGAAGAACGGCTGGATCTGCGCCCTCCGCCATAGACATCCTGGCCGCCCCCCTCGCCCTCGGGGAGCCGCGTCCGGGTCTCGCCCGAGCCGCCGTAAAGGCCGTCGTTCCGCTCGTCGTCGAGACTCATGCCGCGTACGCCCCCTCAACCTCTCGGTGAACCGCCACATACGACGGTAGCCGTGCTGGTTCCCGCGCGGGCGCGGTGTGGTGACTCGACATCAGGGAGTTGCAACCTCAGCCGGTGGGCACGACGGATGGGTGGGTCGTAAGGGGACAGAGTGAGGGGACGGGGGAGGAACGGGGACGTGAGGGAGCGGTGGAGGAACGCGGCGAGGGGCTAGACCGCCATGCCGTACACGATGGTGAAGACCGTGCCGAGCGATCCGATGATGAAGACGCCGGTCAGGCCCGCGATGATCAGGCCCTTGCCCTGCTCAGCGCTGAAGGTGTCGCGCAGCGCCGTCGCGCCGATGCGTTGCTTCGCCGCGCCCCAGATAGCAATGCCGAGACAGAGGAGGATGGCGATCGCCATCACGACCTCGATCATCACCCGTGCCTCGTTGCCCAGGCTCCCGAAGGGTCCCCAGTCGGGGGCGATCCCGCCGATGATGGTGGTGATGTCGCCTTTTTCGGCTGCCAAAAGCATGTGTAACTCACCGCCCCTAGTGGGTTGTTCCGTCACCTCTGCCTACCGCAGCGCAGAGGACAGCTCATTCTCGCCGACAAATGGGCCAGTGCATGTCGACTTGGCGTCATTCGTTGGCTGAAACGTATGGTCACTCTGTGTATCACGGTGAGTGACGCCGGGCAATGACGGCCCGGCGAGCCCTCTGACCAGGTCTCATTCTGACCCGGCACCGTGATGGACACTCACATCATGGGTCATGTAGGCCCGTCGAGGCCATCCAGGCTGTCCAGGCCATCGAGACCGTCCAAGCCATCGAGGTCACCGAGGCCGCCACCCGTCACGACGTACGAGCAGTCGGTGTAGCGGTAGCCGGGCTGAACCTTGCTGCCCTCGGTGTTGTTGCGGACGCCTCCCACGCTGCTCGCGTCGCGCTTGTAGAGGAAGTGGTAGTTCCCCGGGGGCAGGTGGAGCGTCCTGTTCGGATACCCCTTGCCCGCCAGGCAGGCCTTCTTGCCCTGGGCCCTGCTGGTGTACGTCTTGCAGCCGCTGCATGCCGAGAGCTTGAGGGTGCCGGTGGTCGGGCCGGTGTAGAGGACTTCGAGCGGGCCGGGGCCGCCGTTCTCGACGACGTACGTGAGCTTCGCGCCGCCCGGTGACTTGGCGGGCGGCAGGCTGCGGCCCGCCGCCGGGCGGGATTCGGCGATCTCGGCGGCGATGGCGATGTCCCTGGCGCGGTCGCGCTTGCCGTTGCTCTTGTAGGTCCCGGCGAAGTCGTTGAGGGTCTTGGCCGCTTCCTTGAACTTCCCGTCCTTGAACTCGTCCACGCCGCACGCGTACGTCCCGGACTCCACCGCGCTCGCGGCATCACCGGAGAGTCCGTCGCCCGCACTGTCGGGGAGGGCCTTGGCGGTGGAGCCGATGCCGCGCAGCTCCTCGGTGGCCTTGCAGGGTTCGGAGCCCTTCAGGTCCGACGAGCGCGATGAGATGGCGTCGCGGATGGCGGGCTCGACCTTCCCGGCCTGGTCGGAGTCGGGGAACGTACGCAGGAGCTCGCCGAATTCATTGCCACCGGCTGCGGTGTTGGTCCCGAGCCCTTGGTTGCCGCACTCGTAGAGGGAGGTGGCCAGGCGGTCGTCGGGCCAGGTGGCGAGCGTGCCGAGGCGGTCCTTGCCGAGGGAGCCGGGGAGCGTGCGGAGGTACTGGAGGGGCTCAAGGGCGTCGCAGTACTCGCGCTTGTCATATGGGGCGGCGACGGACTTGTAGTACGCGGTGAGGCTGTCCGGCACGCGCTGGGCGGCCTTCGATCCGGGGTGGTCGTCGCCGAGGTCGCGGTAGATGGCGAGGGCGGAGCGGTAGTCGTCCTCGGCCGCGTCGAAGTCGCTGCCGTCGGCGGCCGTGACGATCTTGTCGGCCTTGTCGAGCCGGTCGAGCAGCATTTCCTCGACGGCTTCGTCGCGCGCCGCGTCGTACGCGATGACGCCGCCGGCGGGAACGGCGAGCAGCACCAGCCCGATCCCGAAGACAAGCGGCGTGCGCAGCGGCCAGCTCCGGTGGGTACGGAGGGCACGGCGGGCCCCGTCGGCCACCGCGAGGAGCAGGAAGGCCACGAACCCGATGAGTACGGCACCGGGAACGCCGTCGACCTCGGCGGGAAGCGCCAGGAAGAGGAGCACGGCGGTCGCGGCCCAGCAGAGGGCGGCGAGGAGCCACTGCTTCAGGAGGACGTAGCCGAGGCCGAGGCCGGTGAGATTGAGGATCCCGGCGGAGAGGGCGCGGAGGGCGTCGGGGGCGGGAGCGGGCGGGGCGGGCGTGCCGGGCGGAGTGGGTGGGGCGTAGGCGGGTGGGGGTAGCGGTGGGGCGTAGGGCCCCGGTGGGGCCGAGGGAGGCGGTGGCGGGGCCATTGGGGGCGGCGGCCCGAACTGGACTCCGTGGGGGGCTTGGAGGGCTTGGGGCGCCGCAGGTGGGGGAGTGTCGGGGGCTAGGTCGGGGGCTGCGCCGGGCGTGGGTCTCTGGTTCTGGTCCGGGCTCTGCCCGATTGGCGCTGCGCTCGGCGGCGGGGTCGGCGGCTCCTCACCTGGCCCCGAGCCCGAGCCATGGCCTGCGCCTCCCTCACCAGGAGTCCCGCCCGGAGTCCCGCCCGGAGTCCCGCCCGGAATCGCGTCCCTGGGCCCCTGGTCGGACCCGGCGTCACTTGGCTCTCTTGGCTCTCGGCCAGGCACCGCATCGTTGGGCCCGTCGCCAGAAGTGGTGTTCTCGTCCCCAGGTTGCATGTTCGGCTCCCCCCAGCCGTCACAACACGGCGCGTTGATTTGCGCCCAATTCCCCTACGATCAGGGAAAGTTGGACACCCGTCAACAGCCCGAACGCCCCTTAGGTGCGGCGTCCGAGCGCCTTTGCTCGGGCGTAGGACCGACTGGTCAGGAGTGCTGCGGCGGCGAGCACCACGGTGTAGGCGATCAGAAGGACAGCGAAGCCGCCGGGGAGCCAGCCGAGGAGGCCGGTGTAGTCGTGGTCGATGAGCAGTCGGATGAGGCCTTGCGCGGAGAAACACATCAGGACTGCGCCGAGAATCTGCAGGATGTCGTACTTCACGTTACGAACGTATCAGCGGAGCTCTTGAATTCGAGCCGCTGCAAGGCTGTTTCTCTCCATTACGTCACACATTCCAGGTTCTATAGTGGGAGTTGTGCGTGACGAAAATAAAGCCCGCTGCACGGTCTGCCGTGCCGGAATGAGCGCCGCCGGCAAGCGTGGCCGCCCCGCTCTCTACTGCTCCCGCAGCTGCCAGGCGAGGGCCTACCGGCAGCGGAAACGGCCTCCCGTCCCGGCGCCCGAGCGCCCCACGTCCACGTCCGACGCCCGGTCGCGCAGGCGCCGCCAGATCGCCGAGGCGGTGTGGCGCATCGCGGCCGAGCGGGGTCTGGACGCGGCGAGCATGCGGGAGATCGCGGCAGAGGCGGGGGTGTCGCTGCGGGTGGTCCAGTACCACTTCGGCAGCAAGCACGAGCTTCTCGTCGCCGCCCTGCACCTGCTCCACCGCGAGAACGAACGCCTCGCCAGGGCTCGCATCCGCTTCGACCCCGCTGACCTGCGCGGCGTACTCAGCGCGCTGCTCGACGAGTTCCTGCCGCTGGACGCCCAACGGGCCATGGCGCTGCGGGTGTTCTCCGCGTACTACGCCCGCAGCCTCACCGACCCCGCGATCGCGGCGGTCTTCCTGAGTGACGAGCACCCCTTGGAGGAACTCGTCGCCGGTTTCATCGCCACCGCCCAGACGAACAGTCAGACGGCCCCCGGCCTGGACGCCCAGCGCGAGGCGGACCTTCTGGTGGCCGCGGCGGTCGGGCTCGGCGGGGATGTACTGCACGAGCGCCGCACCCTGGACGACGTACGGGGCACGCTCGATTACCACCTGGCCAAGGTCTTCAGCCCGACCGGTCCGGCCCAGCCGTAGCCTTGTCGGCTCTGTTGATCGCTTCGGCCTCGAGCAGCGGGTTCTCGAAGCTGACGTTCTCGGCGATCTGGTGAAGCAGGCTTCGGTACTCCGCACGCCGGCTCACGGCGGTGGTGCCCAGCGTCAGCACCACCAGGCGTTTGCCGTCCGGGTGCGGGAGGTGGGCGAAGACCTGGAGGATCGGCTCCGGCGGGAGGCCGGACTCGGCATTCGGGGTGCGTACGAGCTCGCTGAATGACGCCGGTCCGCAGGGCAGTTCGAGGTACTCGATGTTCGTGTGCCCCTCGGCGCCCGCGACGGCCCGGGCGGCGGTGACGGAGGGCGCCGCTGTGGCGATGTCTCGCCAGGACAGGGTGAAGAGGGAGAACAGGAGCCCGTTGTTGCTCTCGCCGCTATTGCTGTCGGCTACGTCATCGCGGTGCAGGCCGATCGAGCAGCGGGTGGTACCGGCCTCGGCGAGAACGGCCAGTAGCTGCTGCCCTTGTGCGAGTTCGACCAGGAACTGCTGGCGGGCGAGGTCGTCCTCGAAGGCGTCCAGGACCGGTGCGATGGAGTCACGCAACGCCTCGGCGCCGGGGGAGCCGGGCGGATTCAACAGCGCGTGGATGGGAATTCTGGTGAAGCCTATGGGTTCGACGAGCCAGATGTCGGCTTCGGGGTTGTGGGCCGATTCGTCGAGAATGTACCTGGGCGTGGTCACAGGGATTTAGCCTTCAGCTTGCGTCGCGGATCAACGTATGGGGTGAACCCGGCGCGCCGACCTCGTTCTACGTCCTCAGCTGTGGCACCCCATTCTGTGGTGAGGGCTTGATCGGCTGTGGCCAGACGTTGCCTGAGGATCTTGAAGTGGCCTGGTGTCTGGCCGTTCGGTGAAGGTGCGGCGAGGACGCCGAGCATGCGAGGGTCGCCGGCGAACCAGATCGTCTCGATCCTGGCCTTCAACTTCGGCTTGGCGCGGGGTGCCATCCTGCGGTGCCACCAGCCCACACGTAGGTGGTTGGAGGCGACGACGGGGAGTTGCTGCTGTCGGTTGGCGGGGTTGGGAAACTCGAACCATCCGTACTGATCGCCCAGAATGTCGGGATAGATGTCCAGGCCGTTCGGAACGCCTCTAAGCACCTGCCACGGGTATGTACGCAGGATGCGTAGCTTACGGATAGCGATGGGGAAGTATCCAAATACTTGGACGAACAGTCGCCAACTGCCATAGGCAGTGTAAGCAATGAAGATCCATAGCATCCAGCTCCGATCGAAGGGAAGCACGATGAGTGCGACCCAACCACCGATCCACCCGATGAGCCCGGCCACGTTCTTGACCATGAGTAGGATCCAGGCACGCCGCGTTGGCGGATGTTGCCATGCAGTGGAGTAATCAGCTGGGTTCATTTGGGGCACTACTTTCTGCGACGGAACGGTTAAGAGAAGGCGAAACCCACGAGTTTCGGGATCCCTGCCAAGTCGAGCCCGAGACGTCCGCCATCAACCTTGGTCGACGCCTCGGACCTGCTGTCGTCTTCGTCGTCGAAGAACCCGTAGCCGGCAGTCGCTAGGCCCAAAGTGCCCGAAGTAACAGCTATGTTTTCAGCTGCTGTTTCGCTGGTAACCATCAAGTTGATCAAAGGATTCCCCAGTCGGAAGGTTTCCTTGCCTGCCTCCAAGGTCTGTGTACCGTAGGTGGCCATCTTCTGTCCGAGATTCATGGCCCCAGTTCCGGCCCGGACCGACTGAGTGGCAGCGCGCCCGCCCTTAATGGCGGCGCCGAGCCCAGGCACCACCCCTGCGGCGTCAGCTCCGAGCGAAACCAGGTTACTGAAGAAGTCAGCGTCGTACTCGTTCTTGGTAAATCCGTCCTTCAGCGACTCCCACACAACCGGATCCGATGCTCGGGTTCCAAGCGCCGCAAGGCTCGTAGTTGATGCCGCCAACATCAGCGCGGCTGCTACCCCCAGGCCCAAAGGACCGATAGCCAGGATTGCTGCCAGCGCGAGAACCCCGGCAAGGGCGCTGAGGATGTTTGGAAGGTTCTCTTTGATCCATTCAAAGGTATCCTCGAGCCAACCAGGCTCGTGCGGTGCCAGTTTGTCTGTCGCGTCGCGAATCTTCTCCGCGCGGTACTTGGACCTCGCGGTGTGCTCACTCTCCAGGGTCCGGGCCCTGCCCAGGATCCGGTCGAGTTCCGCTTGGGCGTCCTCGACCTTGCCGTTGGCGAGCTTCTGGGCCTTCTTCGCGTCCTCTTGCTTTGTGCCCTTCTTGTCCAGGTCAGGGTCATCACCGGCCGTGTCGGCGCCTCCCTTCGCTGCCTTCAATGCTTCCCGGGCTTCCTTGGCCTTCCTGTCCAGGCTCCTCGCCCGACGTTGGAAGTCGTCCAGGTCGCCTTCCCAGCGCTCCAACTGCTTGGCGGCCTTTTCGATGGAGCGCGCGGCATTCTTCAGGTTGAGGGAGAGCGGACCATCTTCGATGGTCTGGCGAAAGGCTACTGCCGCATCGCCTTCCCAGTAGCTGCCGTCCATCAGCTTGGTGACGACCTTGCGGGTGTCGCGGAGGACGGTGACGCAGCCGTCCAGCTTCTTATGCAGCTCTTTTACGGTGTCGCAGTCTCCAGGGGTCGGATCAAAGCCGAGATCTGGGTAGGTGGCGGCGCTCGTCACTTCGGCACCTCTACGATGTCGTCCTTCGTCTTCCCAGCCTTATTCATTGCCTTCGCAAGAGCAGCATCGACCTCCATGAAGGCGTCTTTGCTCTTCTCGACGATCTTGCTTAGATCCTCCGTCTGTTCACCGATCTGCTCAGCGCCGTACTTCCAGTCCCCTTGGAATTCTTCGCACGCCTTGTCGAGCTCGTCCGTCCCCAGCCCGCCAACGGTCGCGCCGGACAGGGCACTTCGCAGGCCCTTCAAGGACGTGACTGATCCATCAAGCAACTTCATGAACCCTTCGAGTTCGACTGCGTCGACTCTTAGCTTCTCGACCATTCCTACCCCTGTGGGTTGTCTGGTCGTATACGCATGGTGGAATGCGTATTTCTGCTAGTTTCGCGGTTCACGATTGATTCACCGGCACTCCGTTGCCGATTCCTCGCCGCGGAAAGACTGGACGAGCCATGTGCCGTGATCGGTCTTCCGGAGCACAGCGGTGATGAGCGTGTAGTCCTCCGGGCTTGGTTCTGTCCGCTTGATCTTCTCCGTCTTGATGTCCTTGGCGAAGGCCTTGGACTGGTCCTCGCAGTAGGTGACGACGGCGCGGTCATCGGATTTCTGCGTCACTTTGCGGTCGTAGTACCGGTAGGTGCCCGTGATGGTTCGGCCGTCCGCCTTGGCCTTCTTGATCTCGGAAACGTAGAAGGCCCTTGCCTCGCCGTTGTAGTAACGGGTCAGGTAGCCCGACGTTGGGTCGAGGTCCACGAAGATCCGCTGACGCGCGAGGAGACCCTCGGCCTGCTCGCGAAGGATCTGGTCCTTCGCCTTGTCGCCCGTCGTGCTGGGCTCGATGTCCACCTTGATGTCATCGGGCAGTTCGAAGTCGGGGAGTCCCGCGGATGCGTTCTTTGTGGCGGAGGAGTTCGGTGAAGCGGTGTTGCCGCCCTGCTTTCCAGCTCCTGCGGCCTTGTCGCCGTTCTTGTCGTCCCCGCTGCCGCAGGCGGTCAGGAGGAGAGCCGCGCTCGCGGTGAGCGCGACAGCGAGGGGCAGGCGGCGGGGAACCACTGATGACTCCAGGTGAGGCGAGAGGTGTCCGGAGTCAACCGACGCTATCTACGGGGTGTGCGGTTTCGCTAGTGCGAAGTTTGCTTCATAGGTGCTCGAATGTGCATGTTCCGGGCATGGTGGGGCGTGAATGGATTCTCGTGGGGAAAAGGGCCAATCGTCGGTTACGACTCCTCGGCCTTCTGGGGTACGTCGACGGGCCGATACGGCGTCGGTCTCGGGCCCGATCTCCTTTGTGCCAGGGCTAGTTAGCGTCCTGCCCATGAGAATCGGATTGCTCGGAACCGGAAATGTCGCTCGCGCACTGGCGACCGGATGGCAGGCCGCGGGGCATGACGTCGTACTGGGGTCGCGCCACCCGAAAGAGCGGGGAGAGTCGGAGGAGCTGGGAGGGTTCGCCGTCGTCGGTCTTCCCGAGGCCGCCGCGCACGGCGAGGTGTTGGTCAACGCCACTCCCGGCACGGCATCGATGGACGTGCTGAACGGGATCGGCGCGGGCGACCTGGCGGGGAAGGCGCTGATCGACATCGGCGTCGGCTTCACGGAGGGGATGGAGCTCTCCCACCCCAACTACAGCCTCAGCGAGGAGATTCAGGCGGCGTTTCCCGAGACACCGGTGGTCAAGACGCTCGCCACCGTCGACTCGGTCGTGATGAAGGACCCGGGGAGCCTGGAGGAGACGGGCACGATCTTCCTCTCCGGTGACGATGCCGCCGCCAAGCGGACGACGCGGCAGCTGCTCGGCGACCTGGGATGGCCAAATGCCTCCCAGCTCGACCTGGGAGGCATCGGGACCGCGCGCGGTCAGGAACACTTCGCGCTGCTGTTCATGGGGGTGGCGGAGGCGATCGGGTCGTACGGGTTCGGCATCAAGGTGGTGCGTCCGCGTACCCGTGCCCGTACCGTTTGAGCAGGTGACGGGGGCCGGTGGCGGGGCCGTCAGCCGGCCGGGGAGTCGCTGACTTTGCCGACCGGGCTGATCTCCAGCTTGACCGGGCTTTCCCCGTCGGTGACCGGGAGCGTGCCCGCGGGCCAGTCGAGGGTGACGTGCTTGGTCTCGTTCGGGGGCGTGACGACGAGGCTGGTGACGCGGACGCCGGAGCCGCCCGAGTTGTTGTACGGGAACGTGATGTTGAAGGCGGCGGTCTCGCCGTCCTTCAGGATTCCCGGGGCCGGGGACTCTCCGTTGCGGTCGACGGAGAGGGTGTCGCCCGTGGACGCGGTCAGGTCGACTCCCGCGAAGCCGTTGATGGCGCAGTCACGGCCGCCGCCGTTCTTGAAGGCGACGGTGACGACGCCTTCCTTCTTGTCCGTGGTGTTGTCGGCGGCGTTCACCTCGAGCTCGTCCGTACGGCAGATGCCGACCTTGCCGCCCTGGTTGGCGTCGCCCTTGCTGTCGTCGGTCCCGGCGGCTGTGCCCTGGTCGCTCTCGCCGCCGCTGGAGGGCTCTTCGGTGCCGGTGCCGGTGCCGGAGTCGGCGCCCTCGTTGCTGTCGCCCTTGTCCGCTGACGCGGTGGGTGAGGTCGTCGTCTCCCCCGCCGCGTTGTCGTCGCCGTTGCAGGCGGTGAGCGAGAGGGCGGCGACGAGGCCGATGACTGCCGCGACGGCCTTACGGGTGTGCTTCATGATTCCCCCGGAGTAGAGCTGGTTTTTTAGTGCTGTTCGTTAGTGATCACAGCTAAGGGGGAGGGCCCTGGCGGGGGCAAGGAGCGTCGGCCCATACGGGACGGTGGGACGGCAATGTGGGCTTGACCTGCGGAAAAGCACCCTGCTTGGGACGGCGACGCGGGACGGACTTCGCCGTGATCGCGCCGTGATCGCGCCGGGCGACGACACGATCCGGGACCTGTCTGCTTCGGGGCCTCCGTGGTGTGGCGCGGGTCACGGGAACTCCCCGGCCCGACCGGAGAGGCAGGTGGTGTGAGATGTGATGAACAGGAAGGCCGGGAGCGCATGCGCGCACGAATCAGGGCGGGCGACCGCGAGGCGTTCGCCGCGCTCTACGAGGAGTGCGCGCGGGCGGTCTACAACCACGCCTACCGGTTGACGGGCGATTGGTCGACGGCCGAGGAGGTTCTGTCCGATACCTTCCTGGCCGCCTGGCGCACCCGTCACGCCGTCGAGCCGGAGGGCGACTCGCTGCGGCCGTGGCTGCTCGGGATCGCCACGAACAAGGCCTGCAACGCGAACCGCGGTATTGGGCGGCGCTTGGCCTTCCTGGCCCGCCGCCCCGCCCCGGAACCGGTGGCGGACATCGCGGACGCCACGGCCGGACGCGTCGACGACACACGGCGGCTCGCCGCGATCCGGCAGGCACTGGGCGGACTCCGCCGCCAGGAGCGCGAAGTGCTGGTCCTCTGTGTCTGGTCCGGCCTCGACTATGCCGAGGCCGCCGAAGCCCTGGGCATCCCGGTGGGCACCGTGCGGTCGCGGCTGTCCCGCGCCCGTACCCGGCTGCGACGGCTCACGGACGAGCAGCTCCGCCGGACACCGGAACCGGACGGGTCCGCGCGGGAAGCACGCTCCGGAGAAGGGGTCCGATCCGGAGAAGCGGTCCGATCCGGAAGGGAACCCCGATCCCGCCGCGGAGAGGTAGAGAGCAGGGCCGCGTTCGTGGCCCTGCCCATCCAGGAGGAAGCCCGATGAACGACCGTACCTCCGGCCCCGAGCGAGCCGAACACGAGGAACTGGCCCGGCTGCTGCCGGCCCCGGCCGAACGGGACCTGCCCCCGGGCCGTCATCTCCACCACAAGGACACCCTGATGCAGCTGATCGACCAGGACGGCGACCGCGCCACCGCACGCCCCCGACCCCGCCTCCTGCGCCCCGCCGTCCTGCTGCCCGCCGCCGGCCTTGCCCTCGGCGCGGTGCTGCTGACCACGCTCGCCGTGACCGGTCAGGAGAGCGCTCCGGCACCGTCCGCCGCGGGCACGGGTTCCCAGGCCACGGCCCCGCGTGGCGCGGCCGTGCTGCTCGACCGGATCGCCTCGGTCGCCAAGAAGAGCGACGAACAGAAGGTCAGCGACGACCAGTTCGTGTACGTCAAGTCACTGCAGACCGACAGCGAGGGCAAACTCGGCGGCCCGTTGAAGATGACCAAGGCCAGCGAGCGTGAGAGCTGGATAACGCAGAAGGCAGGACCGGTGGTCCATGAGGGCCTGATCCACCAGGACGGCTCGTACCTCCCGATCGAGGTCGGCGTCCCGGACGGCGAGACCCCCGTCGGCTACCCGGCAGGCCTCAACCGGCCGACGTACAACTGGCTGGCCTCACTGCCCACCGACCCCGACGCCCTGCTCAAGCGGCTCCACACCGAGATCACCCGGGACCAGGACTCGCGCGACACCCCGGCCAAGGACCGTGACCAGGCCCAGGACACCTTCGACACCATCGGCGAGCTGCTGCGGGAGACGCTGATGCCGCCGAAGACCGCGGCCGCCCTCTACAAGGCCGCGGCGAAGATCCCCGGCGTGACCGTGGACTCCGACGCGGTGGACGCGGCCGGTCGGCACGGAATCGGCGTGGCCCGCGACGACACCCGGGAGGGCGACCGCACCACCTGGATCTTCGACTCGACCACCTTGGAGTACCTGGGCGAACGGACCTACCTCATCAGGGACACCTCCTTGGGCAAGAAGGGCGCCCTGACCAACAAGTCGGCGGTACTGGAGCGCGGGGTCGTCAACGCCCTGCGCGAAAAGCCGTCGACCGAAAAGCCGTCGACCGAAAAGCCGTCGACCGGGAAGCCGTCGACCGGGAAGTCCTCGACGACGACCTGATCCCGGTAGGCCGCTGCCGGGGCGTGGCCACGCCCCGGCAGCGGTCGTTCTCCGCACGATCTCCGCCTCGGGTGGGGCGTTGTCATTCGACGCCTTCCACGAAGTGGTCGAACTCGCCTGCCTGGACGCCGAGTACGAAGGCGTCCCACTTCTTCTTCGTCGTGGTCACGACGTTCTCGGGGTCGCTGGTCTCCCGGAGGTACACGGCGTCCCCCGGGCCGTGTGCGATCTCGATCCAGGGGCCCGGTCCTTCTTCCCCTTCGGGGGCCGCGCGGATCCAGTCGAGGTTCGGGGGGATGCCGGGGGCGGGTGCGGGTGCGGGGGTGGGAGTCTCGGTCACGGTGAGGGTCCTTCGGTGGGACTTTTTTGGGATGGGTGGGGTGGGGCCTGAGGTTGTGTGGGGGTTCATCCGCATTTGGGGTGGCGGTTGCAGTGCGGATTGCAGAGAAGTCCCGGTGGGTGCGTAGGAGGGGCTCCGCCCCAGGCCCGCCCCGGTCCTCAAGCGGAAGCACCCCGCTCGACGGAGCGGCAACGTCACTTGGCCGACCCCCGTAACTCCCGTTTCCGAACGGAGACTTCCCTGCTGCCCACAACCGTATCCCCGCCCTGGGAAACTGCTCTGGATCGAGGTCGGCGGTGATCCCCCTAAGGCACAGGTCCCACCTCTACACTGAGGCGCGGTGGACTCCCGCGCGGTGAGGGGTGGTTGACGGTGCGTAAGGCGTGGCTGGTCGCAGCCGTCGGCGCCAGTGGGGCGATGAGCTTCATCGCCCTGCTCGTCGTGGGCACGTACATGGCTGCCGGAGGCATCGAGAGCGGGGCCGGGCAAGGGAGCGTGGGACTCGCCAAGGGCGCCGTGCCCAGCACCTACCAGCCCCTCGTGCAGAAGTGGGGCAACCTGTGCAAGGCCATCAACCCCGCCCTGCTCGCCGCGCAGCTGTACCAGGAGAGCGGGTTCAACCCGGACGCCAAGAGCCCGGCCAAGGCGCAGGGGATAGCGCAATTCATCCCGGGAACCTGGGCCTCGCACGGGGTCGACGGTGACGGTGACGGGGACCGCGATGTGTGGGACCCGCAGGACGCCATCCCGTCCGCCGCCTCGTACGACTGCAAACTCGCGAGCTACGTGAAGGACGCCCCGGGAAGCCCGACGAAGAACATGCTCGCCGCGTACAACGCGGGCGCGTACGCCGTCATCAAGTACGGCGGCGTGCCGCCTTACAGCGAGACCCAGAATTACGTGAAGACCATCACGGACCTGGAGAAGAGCTTCGCCCGGCCCACCAGTAGGGTGCAGCCCTCGCAGCAGGCGGCAGGAGCCATCTACTACGCGCAGAAGAAGCTCGGCACGCTGTATCTGTGGGGCGGCAATGGAACCGCCGAACAGAACGGCCGGTTCGACTGTTCGGGCCTTACGCTCGCCGCGTATCGGAGCGTGGATATCGATCTGCCGCGCGTCGCGAACGACCAGTACAACGTGGGACCACATCCGAAACGGGACGAACTGCTCCCGGGCGACCTGGTGTTCTTCTCGGACGACCTCACCAATTCCCGCGCCATCCGGCACGTCGGGATCTACGTCGGCGGGGGCTACATGATTAACGCCCCGCGGGCCGGCGCGGTGATCCGGTTCGACCCGATCGACACACCGGATTACTTTGGCGCGACTCGCGTCACCGAGGACGGGGCGAATGCCGTGCCCGACAAGCGGTCAGCTGCCTGAGCGGCTCGGAGGGGCTCGGAGGGGCTCGGAGTGGCCCTGAGGGGTTCCGAAATGGGGCCCTCGTGGGGGTGTGTGCAGGGCGTGATGTGGCTTGAACTCTCTGTCAGTACACTTCTCTGAGCTGCGGCGATGTGTCTCTCTTCGATAACGTCTGCGTGATCATTCGGTAGAGAGTGGAACGTAGTGCGGGGGACCACGCGTTCCCTTGACTGGTAGGGCGCGACCACCCAGTAGTAGCGAGCGGCATTGATCACGCAGCAAGCAGCACTGACCACGGGGGTTGATGGAAGGGCGCACGGCAAGGTGCGTCCGAGGCGAGGAGACAAGGGGCCGCAGCACCATGGCTGGACTCGATACAACCGGGTCGAACCCCGACGTCAGCCTGCTCTACGACATCAACGGCCTGGCTGAGGATTCGCCGGACTGGCTGGCAAAGTCGGTGGCATTCGTCGGTGAGTACGGGCTGTTGCTCGCGCTTGTTCTGCTCGTCGTCTGGTGTTGGTGGGGGCAGCGAAAGCGCGGGGCGCTTGATGACGCCGCCTCCTCTGTCGCCGCCGTTGTCTGGGCGCCGTTGGCGGCCGGGATCGCTGTCCTGGTGAATGTGCCGATCCGCGGATTCGTCGAGCGTCGTCGTCCTTTCAAGGACCATGACGGCCTTGAGCTCCTTGTGCACGGAAAGACCGACTTCTCCTTCGTGAGCGATCACGCGACGCTCGCGATGGCTCTTGGCGTCGGGCTTTTCGTGGCCAACCGGAAGTTCGGCCTTGTCGGCATAGCTCTCGCTCTGCTCGAAGGCTTCTGCCGGGTCTTTATGGGCGTGCACTATCCGACGGACGTCGTGGGCGGATTCGCGCTCGGAACGGCTGTCGCGTTGCTCCTCTCGCCGCTGGCCATGGCTCTGCTCACTCCGGTGGCCAAGGCCGTTGGGCGGACGGGGCGGGGGCGGTGGCTGGTGTGGGCGAAGCCTCGGGAGGAGGCTGTGGCGGAGTTTCCGCAGCCCTCCGCGTCGGCCTCCGGCCCGGATGAGCGGGGTCTTGCGGCGTAGCGTCCGTGTCCGGGGCCCTCTCCGTGTCCGCGGATCTCTCCGTGTCCGCGGCCGCGTCTGCTCGGCGGCGCTTCAGCAGCCACCAGCCGGTGCCGGCCGCTGCCGCGGTTACTCCTGCGGAGACGGCGGTGAGGCCGCCTGCGGCCGGGTGTTCGGCTTCAGCGGTGGTGGCGGCTTGGGCTGCGGGGGCCGCCAGGGCCAGGAGGGCGGCTGTGGACGCTGCGGCGGTGGCTATTCGTGGGCGCATACCCCTAGAGCAGCGGGGTCCTGTGTAGTGGGCCACCTGAGGGCGTGTCGGGCGGGGCTGTTCGGGTTGCGGGGGCGGCCGTCTGGGGTACAAGCCTTCCTTTTCCCCAACCCCGCCCCTTCCCGAAACCAGGGGGCTCCGCCC
>NZ_JBHTSF010000131.1:0-25469 GCF_042795295.1 Streptomyces sp. NPDC056486 | reverse complement strand
CGGTCAGGGCTTCCGCCCGCCTGCCCGTCGCTCCGTAGCCAACCGACAGGTTGTTCAACGACATGGCGAGGTCGGGTTCGTAGGCGTCGGGGTTAACCGCCGTCAGCCGCCGGTACACCGCGGTGGCTTCCTCACCGACGGTCAGGCCTTCCGCCCGCCGATCTGCCTCTCCGTATCGGTTCGACAGGTTGTTCAACGAGGAGGCGAGGTTGGGTTCGTAGGCGTCGGGGTTGGCCGCGGCCAGTCGCCGGCGGATCGCGGTGGCTTCCTCAACGGCGGTCAGGGCTTCCGCCCGCCGTCCTACCTCTCCGTATCGGTTCGACAGGTTGTTCAACGAGTTGGCGAGGGCGGGTTCGTAGGCGTCGGGGTTAACCGCCGTCAGCCGCCGGTACACCGCGGTGGCTTCCTCAATGACGGCCAGGCCCTCCACTCGCTGCCCCACCTCCCCATAACGAACCGCCAGGTTGTTCAACGACGAGGCGAGGGCGGGTTCGTAGGCGCGAGTGTTGCCCGCCGTCAGTCGCCGGTACACCGCGGTCAGGTCGTGGGTGAGGCGCAGGGCCAGGAGGGCCACGGTGCGGGAGGGGTGAGGGAGCGCGGCTGATGCCGCTTCCAGGGCTTCAGGAGCAGGTGGGGCGGTATTCAGGGCGGTGTCGATGGCGTGCAGCACGTTGGTGCTGGCGGCGGAGCGGCTTGCGTTGGCGTGGCCGATGGCGGCGCGCGCCAGGACGGTCAGGGCTTGGGCCTGCTGCATGGGTGTGGCTATGTCCAGTAGGGCGGGCAAGGCGCTGTCGAGGCCGGTGAACACGGTGGAGGCGTGGTGTTCGGCGATGCGGTCGGGCTGCAGGGAGCCCCAGTAGCGGCCGGAGGCTGGGGGGTAGAGGAAGCGCAGCCACTGGGCGACGGCCGGTGCCCGGCCGGCGGGGATGGCGGGGACGGTGGTGGTGACGGCCAGCGCTTCGTGCTGGTCGGTGGCGCCGCACACCGCCGCCGCGGCCACCGCGTGCTTCAGGGTCACCATCGGCAGGTCGCCGAGTTTGAACATCGGCGAGGACGCGGTGCCGTCCCAGTAGCGCTCCTCGTGACTGAGCAAGGTGGCCTCGACGAGCTGGCCCGGGGCGGTGGGAACGGGGGCGGGACCGTGTTGCAGGAGGGTGGCCAGTGCGGTCATCTGCAAGGTCAGGGCGGAGTCGTAGCGGGGGTGGGTGAGGTCGGGCGCCCGCACTGTGGTGGCCAGGGCCGGCCAGTCGGTGGCGGTGTGTCCGGGGAGGCGGTCCAGGAGCCGGGCCAGGTCGGTGGCCGCGGCGGTGAAGGCGTCGGCGCGGGCGCGGTTTGGGGCGCTGCGGGGGACGAGGGGGGTGAGTTCGGTGACGGGGGCGTCGGCCAGGGTCGCGCGGGTGGGGGCGGGGGCGTTGAGGGTTTGGTGCTTCCAGTCCCCGTCGGCTCTGGCCAGGAGTAGAAGCCGGGTGGGGTGGTGGGCGGTGCGCAGGTGTTCGATCAGGCGACGGACCTGGTGGGGCAGCGTTTCGGCGTAGTCGACGACCAGCAGCCGGGGGTGAGCGGTGTCCAGCACACTCCAGTCGGGCCCGGGTCCGGTGGGGGTGTCGGTGAGGTCGGCGCGCAGGTGCCCGGTGACCCAGCCGTCGTCGCGCAGTACGGCGGTCAGCTTGCGGGCGAGGCGGGTCTTGCCCTGCCCGCCCGGGCCGGTCAGCACCCGCACTGCGAGGCTCTGCGGTTGCTCGTGGTGGCACCAGTCGCGCAGATCGGTCAGTTCGCTGTGGCGGCCGTGGAAGGTGACGACTTCGGCGTCGGCCCGCAGCAACATCGCCGGGGAGCGCAGGTCTCGTTCCTGCGCGGCCGGGGCCAGGAGCGTGGCCGGCTCAGCGGCCTCCACAGCGGCCTCCCAGCCGCCGCTGTGTTGGTGGAGCAGGGTGTGGAAGGCGGGTTCGGCCAGCAGGTCACAGGTCCGGACGGCGGTCATCCGGGCCCCGTGGGTGGCCTGGCGGTCCCGGCACACGATCCCCACCAGCAGGTCGCCGGATAACAGTGCGGCTCCCGAGATCCCTGACCACTTCGTGGCCTTGGAGCCGGGAGCCGGCGCGTAGGCGGGCAGCGGGTCCAGGCTCAGGACGTCATAGCGGCCACCCGGCCCGTCGGTGGCCGGGTTGATGTGCCCCTCGAACTGTTCGGCCCGGCGGATGGTCGCGTCTTTTTGCAGGCGGGGGAAGCCGCAGGCTCGCACGGGCTGCGGGTGCGTGCCGATGAACTGGCCCCACCGTTGCGGCGGGTGGGCGCGCAGCTCGCGTAGGGAGGCGGGCACCGGCCAGTCGGCGCCGTCGTCGACCTCGAGCAGCGCGGCATCGACGAGATCGTCTTGCCGGCACCAGCGCACGGTCGCGGTGAACTGCCCGCCCCGGTACTGGCTCACCCAGACCCCACCATGCCCGATGGCCGCCGCATCACCCAGGACGTGGGCGGCGGTCAGGACCAGACGCGGCGCCACCAGGTAGCCGCTGCCGAACCGTGGCTTACCCTCCGCCCCCTGATTCGCCTGGGGAACCCGGAGCTGAACCACCCGGTCGGTCTGCATGGCTCTCCCCTTGCGCGACAGAGTGCACGGCGTGGTTGCTAGCCGTCGTCTTCGTCCTCGTCGTTGACTTGGACATCTCCGGGCTCGCCGCCCCCCGACAGGTGCGGTTTGAGACACACGGTGACCGTGTGGGTGCACCTGCGGGTGCTTTCCCTCTTGCCCCCCAGGCCGACCACACTGAACCGGAGCCCGCCGTCAACGCCGCGAGTGTGGGCCAGTTCCATGCCGAGCGACACCGTGATCTCGCCCAGCCCGAACCCGACCCCCTGATCCCCATCGGTGACCACCCGCCGCTGCGCCTCGGCGACCTGCTCCCGCAGGAGAGTGATCGCATCCGCCAGGTCCAACTCGTCATCCCCCGCGCCGTTCCCGACCATCCCCGTCCTCCTCCATGCCGCCCCCGCCCGGACTGCGGACACCGGATATCAGCTTCCCACCCCTTACCGTTCAAGAGGAGGGAAATAGCCGGGCAGGTCGCCGGCCGACGCGGGGCGGGATCGGGCTTCGAGGTATGCGGTCCAGTCGGTGGCGGCACGATGGCGCCCTTGCGGGACGGTGATGATATACGGGCCGAGCATGGGCGCGAGGATCGCGGGCGGCAGATCCTGCGCCAGTTCGATCAGTGGGGTCTGGCGGATCGGGATCTGGCGAGCCGCGAGGCGGCGCGCGAGGACGACCGTGGACATGTGCTCGCCGGGGCGAGGTCCGGGGAAGATCCACCGGCGAGGGAGGTTCGCGGCGCAACCGGCAACCGGCAACCGGCCGACGGACCAGTTCCGTGTCAAGCCCCTTTGTGCTGGCGATCTCCTGCAGCCGTCAGCCGATACCCAGCCACCATCACTCGGGCCCACCAGTGCGTAAGTGACCGGCTAGAGATCATTAATGGCGGGGGTTACGGGGGTCGGAGTCCGGTCTTGCCGATGTAGCCGTGGATGAGGCCGGGCCGGTACTGCATCTGTTTGAGGCGGGTCTTGATCAGGGCAGCCAGTTGGTCGATTCCTCGTTTGGCGAGGTTCGCCAGGGACCTCTCGAGGTGGGACCAGACGCCTTCGACGGGGATGAGTTCGGGGGCGTAAGGCGGTAATTGGAAGACGGTCAGCCAAGGGCGGGCCGCGATGAGCCGCCTCATCCGGGCGCTGACGTGTGTGTTGAGGATGCCCCTATGTTGCGTCAAGTGGCAGAAGACGAAGCCGCAAGGGTGGCGGCCAGCTGGATGTGGCGGTAGATCTCGCGGGCGACATAGCGCTTGAGGCAGCGGATGGTCTCGCGTTTCGACATGCCCTGTTTCGTGCGTCGTTCGAGGTAGAGACGTGTGCGGGCATCCCGGCGAAGGCGGGTGACGACGATGCGGTAGAGGGCGGCGTTGGCCTGCCGGTTGCCCCCGCGGTTCAGCCTCCGGCGCTGGGTCTTCCCGGAAGACTGCTCAACTGGGCTGACGCCGCACAGAGCGGCGAACGACGCCTCGCTGGCCAGTCGCTCCGGGTTGTCGCCAGCGGCGATCAGCAGGGCAGCGGCACTGTCGGGCCCGACGCCGATGACATCCAGAAGCTGCGGTTGGCAGCTACGGACGGCCCGGGTGACCCGGCCGGTGAGTTCCTTCACCTCGGCGGTCAACTGCTGGATGCGCCGGGCCAGCAGCCGGAGCGTGAAGACGGTCGCGTCGTCGGCATCGGGAAGATCGGCGCACCTGGCGATCAGTGCCGCGTTGGAAAGATTGGAGAGTGCCTCGCGCAGCGCGGGATCGACTCCGAGCAGCACCGCCTTGAGCTGGGTCTTCGCCTGCGTGCGGGCCTTGACGGCCGACTCCTTCGCCAGCCGCAGCACGCGCATGTCGGCTGCCGGACCTTCGCCGGTCTTGGGCGTGACGTCAGCGCGTCCGGACAGCACCGCGCGGGCGGCGGCCTCCGCATCGACGGCGTCGGTCTTGCCTCGCTTGCGGCGAATGGCGCGGTCGGGCTGATTGACCTCGACTACCCGGACGTTCTCCCGGCTCAGGAAGCGTGCCAGGGCCGCTCCATAAGATCCGGTGCACTCCACGCCGGCTCGGCGCAGCGCGCCGAAAGAACGTGCCCAGGCGAGGAGTTGGCGGTAACCGGCCCGGTGGCCGGGAACTCCTGGTACGCCAGGATCGCCCCGAGCACCGTGATCACGGCGGCGACATGTACGTCCTTGTGGGTGTCCACCCCCAGGATCACGTCTTCTGCCAGCGGTTCTTCCGGCTGTGCGGGCACGGTCGGCTGGGGCATGCTGGTGATGGTCACGTGGCTCTTCGATCGGCACCGGGGCTGTGGCCGACGTCGGGCCGGTAAGCGGTCAGAACTGTGATGGTGCCTTGTGCGGCAAGGCCCCTATCGGGACACGCTCGTCGGTCCGGCGGCAGCACGCACCGCCCGGGAACCGGGCCGACAGATCCTCAACAAGGCAGCCTGGGCCAGTTGTCCCACGGGTCAGACCTGGCCCCGGACGACGCCCCATGAGTCTCACAGTTGTCCCAGAGAGCTGCTGGTGGGCGGCGTCCAGCAAGCGTGCGTAGTCGGTCTCCTTGAAGCCCTTCCGGCGGCCTTGGCGGGGGCCGCGATCGATGTGGATGCGGTAGATCAGCCGGGGCCTGTGTCCGGGTTTGGTGCAGATCAGCGCGGCCATCGAGACACGTCTGGTGCCCGCGGCGGTGACTTTCACGATCGGCGTCTTGCCGCGCGGGCCCCAACTGCGGCCTCTGGGTGGCCTCATCCCCTGACCGGACTCATCCTCGAAGCAGACCCAGGCACCCAGGTCTGCCGCAGTCCTTTTACGGCGGGCCACTGCTTGCCCTTCCACTCGGCGATCCTCGCCTCGTCCCGTTCGGCGGCCCAGCGGTCCGGGACCTGCACACTCCAGCCGATCCGGTGCAGCAGCAGATCCACGCCGGGCAGCGTGCAGTGCACTCCGAACCGGCGGTGAATCACCTCGGCGATCCGCGCCAGCATCCAGCATTGGTCCTCGTCCCAGCCATGAGCGGCCGGACCGGCAATCAACTCGGATCGAAGCTGGTGCAGTTGCTCGGAGCTGAGCTTGCAGCGGGCGCCGGCGGCTCCCTTCGAGACCAGTGCCCGGCGGCCGCCGGCGGCCAGAGCGCGGCGCCAACGGTTCACCGACATCCGCGTGACCCGGAAACGCCGAGCCACCTCCTGGTCACTGAGTCCGGCCTCGATCAACTCGGCCGCGGCGAACCGCACACGCTCCCGCCTGGCCCGCTCCTCGGCGGAGAGCCCGCCGCCATCGGGGTATCTCATACCTACGGCATAGCGAACCCGCACGCACCCGTCACCAGGCCGAGAACCCCCGCCATTAATGATCTCTAGAAGCAGCCGCCAGTCTGCACACTTCTCTGGCTGATGCCGAAGGCGCGACGAGTGACCGTCGCGCTCTGGCGCTGCTCGACGATCGATATGGCATCGAGCCTGTTGCGACGACGCTGCGTCTCGATACTCCTGCTCCAGGACATCGCCCGCAAACGCCTGGCCGACCTGATCGGTACGGCCAGCAGCCCGACGCTGATACCGGACCACATCGGCCTGCCTGATGGGCACCCTCCTGTGTCCGGTGATCGGGACGTCTGCGACGGGCGTCCTCACCCGGGAGGACTCCACGAGCCAATGGCTGCCGTAGCAGGCCTCCGACGGCAAATCTCGCCGCTGCGGCAGGACTGCGTTAACGCGACTTCCGGGTCAATGTCTTCCAAGTGGCACTGGTAAAGATTCCCACCCTCGCTACTTCTGGCCCGTGAAATGTCCGGTTACCCGTAGCCCCTTGTCCTGACATCGCACGAGCTTTCCGCGCAACGGCATTCCGTATCACTGGCCAGAATGACCTCAGGGGGCTCTACGGGCACTTCGTGTAAGACGACTCGGGTGACGCGCGAAAATCTCGAGTAAAAGCAGCACGTGTGCTGGACTCGGGCGCTACACTCATTCGTCTGAATGTGTGTCCGGCCTCGGGGGAGGGTGACATGGCCAATGATCCGCATTCTCGACGTGCACGCATGTGGCGCCAGTGGGTGACCAACCTGCCGTCACATGACCCTGCAGAATGGATCATTGTTCTTCTGGGGCAGCTCGGTGAGACCGTTATCAAAACGGCTCAGGCACCGCGTCCGATTGCCTGTGATCTGCTCACCTTCGATGAGGTTATCGACTATTTTCACGATGAGCGTCCGGAAGATTCTCAAGTGCACCACGGGGTGCTCCTGACGCAGCGAAACCGTTCTGGTGCGATTCACTGCTTGCAGTTGTTCGTCGACCGGGAGAATAAGCCATGCATCGCACCCTCCGGGGCTCCCTACGGGCGGGCCATGGTGGCAAATGAATTGGACAGGGAGTTAATGAACTTGCTCGCCGGGAAAGAGCTCATCATCTTCGAGTAAATAATTACAGGAGGGCCCGTGTGTAAATGGGTGAGCTTAGCCGGAGGATTAATCTTCCTTTCGATTGCAACCTTCACGATCCTGCGAAAACATTTACTGCGGAGATCGGATGTACAAATTAGTGATGAGGAACTGAATCGATGGTTCCGGCACCGTAAGTAGGCAGAGCGGCGCAGTGGGGCAACCGTACCAGGGATCAAAATCGGGGGAAGAATGCTGGATATGCTGGCTATTGGCGCTGCGATCTTGGCTTTCGGGCATATTGCAGTGCTCATCGTCGTGATCACGATGGAAGCCATATCGGAATGGTTCAAGGCTCGCGGCAGGATCAAGGCTCAGAATGCCCAAGCGATCGCCTTCACGCTGGCTGATCGCATCAAGAACAAACAGTATGCAGAGGTAAGCGGGGTATTCGGTCGGGCCCAGTCAAATGCGTCTACCCGGATCGTGCAGGGGATATTCGATCAGCGCACAGGCCGAATTCTTGACGCGCGTGCGCTTGCCAGTTCACGGGAACCGAGCGCCCAGGTCGTGCAGACCCACTCCGCAGGTGCCGGCCTAGTCGTCTACTCGTGAGGAGCGCGCTGTGGAACCGATCAGTCTCATTCTCGCCCTGCTGGTGAGCAGCTTCGCCGCAGGAGCCGCGCTGGCTCAGGTGACCTGGAACATGGTGGAAGCCTGGATTCACGCGAGCGCCATCCAGGGCGGGTATGCCAATATCCTCGCAAACCGCCTCACCGACGGCGATTACCACGTCGTTGGCGGAGTCTTTACACCGACCGGTGTCAGAATCGCGATTCAAACCTGGACTGCCCACGACGTGGATCCTGAACTCGTCCGCAAGCTCCGCACATCGGGGGGAATAATTCGTGTCCAGACATGAATCGGAGCGGCCGGAACAGGGCGAAAGCGACAGCCCCTGGTCCCGGCCGCCGCTCTTCCTCAGTGGGTTTCCTGCAGAGGTGCCGGAGCGGGAACTGGTGAAGTTCCGGGTGCGGTTGTTCGCATTGCTCGGTGACGTTATCGACCGCTACCATCCCGCTCCGTTCCTACTCAGCACCGGATCCGCTGAACCGCCCTCCCACCAGAGCACACCAACCTTGACAACTTCCGAGATGGAACAGCCGGGTACGCCGAAGTTCTCGACGGTTGAGCCTCTCTACACCTTCGACCAGTTGACGCTGCCAGAAGAGACGACCAATCGACTGCTCGACTGCGTCTCCCTCGTTGAGGTTGCCCCGCTCGTCTTCGACACCTGGAACCTACGGTCGATCGAGCCCAATCCGTCCACGGCCGTCAACTTCCGCGGTCCGCCCGGGACGGGAAAGACAATGGCGGCTCACGCCATTGCGCACAGGCTGCAGCGCCGTATCCTGTCCTGTCGACTATCCGACCTGGAAAGCAAATATCATGGCGAGGGGCCAAAAAACCTGGCCGCTCTGTTCGCGACGGCCAAGGAACAAGATGCGGTGCTCTTCGTCGACGAGGCTGAATCGCTGCTTTCGCGCCGGTTCGCGCAGCCTCAGCAGGCTGCGGAGAGTGCGATCAATTCCATGCGGACCGAGCTGCTGATGGCACTCGACACCTTCGAGGGGTTGGTGATCTTCGCCAGTAACCTGCCACACAGTTACGACGCAGCAATCGAGTCGCGCCTGCTGCATGTTGACTTCGTCCTACCCGACCGAACGGCCCGCAAGCGCATTTGGCAGACCCATCTGCCCGCCGAGTTGCCTCTGCACGAGGACGTCTCGATCGACGAACTCGCTGACATTTCCGGTGTGTCGGGGCGGGACATCAAGATGGCGATTATCCTTGCCGCGGTCGGCGCAGCCCGCCAGCGCCACGGTATGGTCGCCCACGCCAGGTTGTTGTCGGCCCTATCGGAGCAGCGCGTGACTGGTCCCGCCCTGGCCGGTCCCGCCCCGGATTCCAACACCACGTCCACCGAGCTGTCCGAAGAGGCTCGCCAAACAATCACAGAGCAGCTGCAACAGCGCCTGGCAGCCCAAACGCCTGTAGGGGAGCCTGCGGCAAATCAACCAGAATACGAGGCGGAGGGTTCTTGCGAGCAATCCAGGACTGAGGAGATCACCTGAGCGCCTCTGCGGCGCCGGGTCCGGAGGCAGCGGCATACGGCGCAACAGTGCACCGGCCCAGGCGCCCTCCCACCACCGCCCCACAGCGATCATCAGTGGCCCTAGGTCGTGTCTTCAATGTAGTTGCGCGGGATGATGGGCTTTGTGAGTCGTCGCTATGAACTGACCGATGAGGAATGGGAGTTGTTACGTCCGTTCCTTCCTGCATCGTCGTTCGGTCGTCCGCGGGCGGATGACCGAACGACGTTGAACGGGATCGTGTGGAAGATCCGTGCGGGTGCCGCCTGGCGGGATGTGCCCGCCCGGTACGGGCCGTGGCAGTCGCTGTACACGCGTTTTCGCCGGTGGGCGCTGGACGGCACGTTTACCCGCATGCTCGCTGCCGTCCAGTCCGAGCGGGATGCCGACGCGGACGTGGACTGGCTGGTCGCGGTCGACTCCACCCTGGTCCGCGCCCACCAGCATGCCGCCGGCGCGAAAAAGGGGGCCGGCCGGGGGACGAACCGGCAGATCACGCCCTCGGCCGGTCCCGAGGCGGACTGACCACCAAGATCCACCTGGCCTGTGACGGCCGGGGCCGGCCTCTCGCCTTCACTCTCACCGGCGGCAACCGCAACGACTGCACGCAGTTCGAGCAGGTCATGGCAGGCATCCGCGTCGCCCGCCCCGGCGCGGGCCGTCCACGCACCCGCCCCGACCACGTGGTCGCGGACAAGGGCTACTCGTCCAGGGCGATCCGCGCACACCTGCGACGCCGCGGCATCAAAGCCACCATTCCCGAACGGGTCGACCAACTCGCCGGGCGAGCACGACGCCGCGAACGACGCTGCAGCTTCGACAAGCAGGTCTACCGACGCCGCAACATCGTCGAACGCTGCTTCAACCGCCTCAAGCAATGGCGCGGCATCGCCACCCGTTACGAAAAAACCGCGACGTCCTTCAAAGCCGCCGTCACCCTGGCATCAACACTCCTCTGGCTCCGCCCACTTTGAAGACACGCCCTAGGACTCGACCTATCGGACAGGCCCTAGCTTGACTCTGTCGGGAATCTTGTGACGGTCGGGGTCAACCGCCAGTGAATCGTCAGGACTTCGGCCGGTGGATCTAGTGGAAGTGCAGCTAGTTGTGGATGGCGGCCGGTCCTGATCCTTGAATTGTGGGGATGGGTTTCAGCATCATGAGCTATGCATGAGATCTTAATAGCCGGGCTTGGGGCGCTAGTTGGTGTGAGCGGTTTGCTGATCAGCTTCAGGGCCCATCGCCTTCAGGTATCCCAGGCCGACCTGATGCAGCGTGAACGCCAAGCAGTGGAAGACCGCGAGCGCGCAGCAGATGAACGCGAGAGTCGTGTCCAGGCGTCACGCGTATACGTGCGGTTCCTCCGATATGACGGAGTCACCGCCGATGAGGGATCAGCGTGGCGATTCTGCATCGTGAACCAGAGCTCGCAGCCGCTGCGCGAGACGGTCGTGCACTACAAGGACCAACTGCTGGAGCTCGACTCGGTTTCTGGACATCTCAGTCCCCATACCGTCCGATCGGCATGGATCAACGACTCGGACGAGCTTCCGCTTCACGCGCGGACCGTCGTCGAGTTCACAGACGTACTGGGAACTCGGTGGCGTCGTCTGGGCTCGGGTGCCCTTCAAAGGCAGATGGAACCCCTCCCAGATGGCACTGAAGTCTGGGGGCCCGAACGGCCGCCGCTCCTGGACGGCGAGGCACCCACTGCTGCTTGGTTCAGAGCACAATTGGACTCAAATCGCAGCTACGGGGGCGGCGGCAGCTGCAGCCTTTCCGATGGGACCTCATGACCGGCGGCGTCGGCATCCTCAAACTGGTCGCCCGCACCGGAATCTGCAAGATCCCCGACAGAGTCAAGCTAGTCGGTCGCGCTCATCAATCAGGGACCTTCTGCGGCCTGGTCTCCACGCCTCGCGTAGTCCCTGGTTGGTAGGGGAGCGGCGCCACACAGTCAGATGTGAGGTGAGAAGGCTCGATACTTCTGGACTGAAATCGTGGGCGCCAAAGAAGCTGATGAGCTCGTGGGCGGACCGGCGGTTGTGGAACCCCTGCGTGCCGTGACCTTTGTGGATGCTGATGTTCTCGGTGATGACAGCGGAGACATTTAACAGGGTATGTGTCAGTTCCTGGTGGGGTTGGGTCAGGTGATCCAGGGTGTCGATGATCCATAGCGCGTCGGTGTCGGGCGCATCGTCGACTTGGGCGGGCTCGACGACCTGCACAGGCTGGTTTGCGCGTGCGGCGCGCCATTTGAGGAATCGGGTCGAGGGCGAGTGGTAGTCGCACGGGGTCACGGCGTATCCAAGGGTGCGCAGCCGGAGGGTGTCCTGGCCGATGCCGCAGCCGTAGTCGATGAGGGTGCGTACGCCGAGTCGTTCGAGGACGGGGAGGGCTTGGCGGACGTAGGGCGGGCGATTGCCGCTCGCGGTCCAAATGGTCGAGTTGTAGAGGTAGTCCGTGCTGGATCGGAAGAACTCCGCGCGTGCGGCCGGAGTGGTCGGCTGAGCCTTATCCCAGGCAGCAGCCAGGCCACGCGAGGAATCGTGGAAGGGGATGAAGTCATCGGCGAGGAACTCGCCCAGCTCACGCAGGAGTGGGGAGTCATGCGCTTGGTGCCAGCGGTACTCGTTCCACGCCGCCCAGCATTCGGCGCAGCAGTCGAGGTGCAGGCGCAGGCGGATGGCACCAGCGGTGGCGAGGCGTTGTCTGAGGAAGGTGGGGAACGTAGCGCGGTGGGTGCGGCAGCGCTGATGGGTGATCTCGGCGGTCACGGTGTGATGACCTCCTTCGAGGGGCGGACCAGAGCCGTTTGATCTGTGCTGAGGGTGAAAACGTTCATTCGAGCCGCGCGAGCCGCTGCGATCCCGTCGGGCGCATCGTCGACCGCGAGACAGCGAAGGGCTGGTACGCCGATGCGGCGTGCGGCCTCCAGGAACACGTCGGGTGCAGGCTTTCCCTGGGCGACGTCCTCGACGGTCACAACAGCCTGGAAGGCGTCGAGCAGGCCAAGGGCGCTCAGGCCCGCAGTGACCAAAGAGAGCGAGGTACTGGAGGCGATGGCGCAGGGAAGCCCGGCG
Organism: Streptomyces sp. NPDC056486; assembly: GCF_042795295.1. Classification (NCBI taxonomy): domain Bacteria; kingdom Bacillati; phylum Actinomycetota; class Actinomycetes; order Kitasatosporales; family Streptomycetaceae; genus Streptomyces; species Streptomyces sp. NPDC056486. Next base: position 13,280 of record NZ_JBHTSF010000131.1, on the reverse strand, counting down.
GCATGGGCCTGCTGTAGGAGCGCGAGGGTGACGGGGATGGGCCGTAGACGGCCGGACTGGAGGTGGTGCAGCAGCAGTTGGCTGCTGGCGGCACGAACCCGCGCCGTGGGCACGGGTTTGGGCAGCAGTGCGATCAGGTCGAGGATCGGGAGGCCGGCGTGCTGGCGATACCAGGTCTCAGGAAGTGCGACGTGGTAGGGGGATAGAGCTTGGGTCAGGGCGCGGTAGCGGGCCTGGTGGGTGTCAGCGAGGGTGCCGTCCCAGTCGAGGATGAGGCCCCGGATGCCGTCGAGTTGTGGCGGGAGGGCGCTGTCACGCGCACGAGTGACAGGACGGCAAAGGGTGGCCGAATCGACGCTTGTGGGCGAAGGCGCTGTGGGAGAGTCGGGCGATCCGGCCGTGGCCGCGGCTGCTTCCTGCGGGTGAAACTGGGACTGGGATATGACGATCAAGCACGCCACTGCTTCCGTGTTTCCCTTCGCTGTGGTTGACGGAGAGTGGCGCATCGGCATGATCGAGCATCCTCGGCTGGCGTGGTGGATGGTCCCTGGTGGGCACGTCGAGACAGATGAGACCCCGGCGCAGGGGGCGGTGCGGGAGCTGGTCGAAGAGTCCGGGTTCGAGGGGCGGCTGCTGCCCGCGCCGGTGTTGGAACTGCCGGATGGATATCCGCATCCGGCGGTGACGGCGCCGTGGTGGACGGTCGCCATCAAGGCGAGCCGGGACAACCACCACCCCGAAGAGCATGTGCATATCGACCATCTGTATGTCGCGATCGTCGAGGCCCCGCTTAAGCCGGTGGCCGTGGCGGTACACCCCTTCAAATGGGTGTCTGAGGCGGAACTCGCTGAGCTGTACGCCCCGGAGGACACGAAGGTCATCGGCAAGGAGCTCTTCGGTCGGATCGCCGAACTTGTGGCGCTCACGGGCTGACCTCACCGCTGGCCGGTGAAACCGTCCGCTGCTCGGGCACATCGGCGATGTGCGCGGCGCGCGGTGCCTCGTTGATCCATTCGGCGATGCGGGCGGCTGCGTCGTCGGGGGGTGCGGTCCGCCGGTCCAGGATGCGGCTGCGGTCACTGGAGGCGGCCAGGGCCCGGAACAGCTCGTCGGCCTGGTGGTGCAGGAGCCGCTCTTCGGCGGTGAATTGCTTGTGGTCGCGTTGCTGTGCGCGCTCCAACGCCGTGTCCACGTCGTCGGTGACGAAGATGGTGAGATCAGGGAGCGGGCGCCATTGGGCTCCCAGGGCGAGCAGGCGGCGCGCGGTCTCTAAAGGGCGGTCCTGTTGGAGGATCAGCGCCTGGTAGACGGCGGTGGAATGCAGGCTGCGGCCTTCGAGGACGATGTCGCCGGCGTCGAGGCGGGGGCGACTGTGCTCGTAGTCGTGGGTTTTCACGGCGAAGAGCAGCAGGGTCTCGCTGCGGGGCGTGCCGCCGCGAAGGAAGTGATCGCCGTGGCTGGCCTGATGCATGGCCTTGAGGATCTGCTCGGACAGGCCGGGCGTGCCGTCGGTGCGCATCCGTGCGGAGAACTCGGCGATCGTATGGCTGGGTGCTGCCAGTTGGGGGCGGAACCTCTCCAGGAGGTAGTCCTTGCCGACTCCGTTGATCCCTTCGACGCTGACGAGCAGTCCGGTGTGGGGGCTGGGCTCATGCACGGTGGAGGTCCCTTCGCGTCTCAGCCAAAGGTGAGCTGTTCGGGCTCGGCGGCCTTGGGCGGCTTGGCACACCGCTTGAGGAGATCGGCGAGGGTGGTGACGGTGCGCGTTTGCGCGAGGTCGGTCAGCAGGCGCTGGAAGAGCAGCATGGTGACTTCGACGTCGGCCATGGCCCGGTGCCGCTTGGGGGGGTAGGGCAAGGAGAAGTGGCCGATCAACGCGTCGAGGTTGTATGCGGGCAGGTCGGGGTGCGCGAGTTTGGCCATGCGGATGGTGTCCAGGACGGGCAGCATCGCCATGCGGGGACAGTGCGTGCGGTAGCGGTAGAGGAAGCCCGCCTCGACGGAGGCGCTGTGGGCGACGAGCACGGCAGGTGCGCGGGGGAGGTCGGCGTCCAGGTGGGCCAGGACCTCAGCGGCCGGTGTGCTGTTCTCGATGTCCTGGGCGCTGATGCCCATTTGCATGGTGTCTGCGGGGGTGACGGGGGCGTGGGCGGGCGGGCGCATCAGGGACTCCCAGCGGAATCCGGAGGGTTGGGGGCCGTCCTGCGGTGTGTGGTGCAGGCCGATGACGGCGACTTCGATCGGCTCGGGCGAGTATCCGGTGGGGGTGGCGCCCTCGAAGTCGATGACGTGGAAGGTGGTCTTCAGGTAGTCCGCGTCGTGGGCGAGGTGGGTCACGGTGTCCATGCCCGTGCCTCCTTGGCGATGGTGGCGGCCTGCGTGCGCAGGTGATCGTCGGTCAGTGCGTCGTGCAGAACGACGGCGAGGGTGTGATCGATGGTTTGGGCGGCCCGCCGGCAGGGTGGTGCGGGGCGAGCGACCAGAGCTGGGCGCTGGTCAGCGGCCGTGAGGTGGAAGGTCCCGACGCTGTTGGGCACGCCGCGGGAAGCGAGCAGAGTGCAGAAGGCGCGCGGCTGCTCAATGCGCAGGCGGAACAGTGCGCTGTAGCCATTCCACCCCGCGGGTGCGGGCAGAGGGGCGAGCTGATCGACGTCTTCCAGCAGGCGGGCCAGGAGCGCAGCCTGGGCGCGACGGTGCGTGAGGAGCTCATCGAAGCGGGCCAGGTTGGCGTGCGCGTAGGCGGCGAGTGGCTCGGCGAGGCGGTAGTTGAAGCCGATGCGGGTGAGGGGGGCCAGGCCGTCGGGAGGGGTGAGGTAGTGGTTGGTCAGGGCGCGTGCTTCGGCTGCCAGCGCGTCGTCGTTGGTGACGAGGAAGCCGCCTTCCCCTGACCAGATGAGCTTGCCGTCCTTGGTGGAGAAGCAGCTGATGTCGCCGTGAGTACCTGCGAGTTGTCCGCCGGTGTACGTGCCGAGCGCCTGGCAGGCGTCTTCGATCACCAGCAGGCGGTGCGCGGCAGCGAAGGTACGCAGGGTGCCGGGGTCGAGGGCGCGGCCCCACAGGTGGACGGGCAGGACGGCGCGGGTGCGCGGGGTGAGCTTGGTGGCGGCATCGTCCAGGTCCAGGCCGATGCCGTCGGCATCACAGTCCACGAAGACGGGAGCGGCTCCGGCGTGGTGCACCGCGGCAATCGTCATCGGCACGGTGAGGGCCGGGACCAGGACCTCATCCCCGCCCCCGATGTCCGCGGCCAGGAGCGCCACGTGCAAGGCCGCGGTGCCGGAACTGACGCTGATGGAGTGCGCCATGCCGAGCGCCTGGGCGAGGTCGTGTTCGTAGGCGCGGGAGCGCTCGGTGGTGAACAGGTCGGCCATGGGCCGTACCCCTCCTGTTGGGGCCGGCACAACGGTGGCGCGGGTCATGGACGCCTCCCGGCGAGAAGGGTGGAGAAGCCAGTCAACGGCCACATGGGCAGGCAGTCGGCGGAGAAGAGGGCGCAGTCCGCGCAGGTTCCGTCGTGGTCGAAGAGGGCGCCTGCACTGTGGTCCTTGATGGAGCGGCGCCGCTCCACGGGGGTGGCGGCGATCTTGAGGCCGGAGGGGCAGTCCCATACGGACCCGTCTGGTTCGATGAAGTGCAGCCGCGTCCCGCCGAAGCATCTTGCGACGTGGCGGCGGGAGCCAGGCGTGATGGCGGTGAGGAACTGGCCGGGGTAGGTGGTGTCCGGAAGGCCCACGGGCCGACTGCGCCACAGCCGATTCAGCTCGGCGCCGACCTCTTCGATGTCCTGTTCCCGCAGGCTCAACTCGTCATACAGGGCGTGCTCGGCATCGAGGTGAAGGGGCTGAGGGACGAAGTAGTCGAGCCCGAGGCCGCCGGCCAGGTGTGGCACGGTGTTGATCGAGGCGATGTTGTGCCGTCCGATCACCGCGTACAGCCCGATGCGGGGCCGTGTTCCGCCGCCCTTGGCGCGCCACTCGCTCAGGTTCCGCACACCGGCAATCACGTCATCGAAGCCATCCTTGCCGTTGCGTGCAGGGCGGTAGCGGTCGTTGATACCAGCGCTGTCGCCGTCCAGAGACACCGAGACGGCATCCACGCCGAGCTCAACGATCCTGCGGGCGATGTCGTCGCGGGCCAGAGGGATGCCGTTGGTGCACAGCACGACCTCGATGCCGCTGTTCTTGATCGCTTCGACGATCTCGAGGACCGGTGGCCACAGGAGAGGCTCGCCGCCGGCGAGGAACACGCGGCGCACCGGAGAGTCGGTGAGGGTGGCGGTGAAGCGGGCGATGTCTGCCAGGGACACGTCGTTGCGCGACAGGTGGGAGAGCTGCCCGGCCTGCACCACGGGCTGCTGGTGGTGTTCTTCGATGGTCCCGAAATAGCAGTAGGTGCAGCCCAGATTGCACGGACTGCGCAGGGCCCACAGAAGATCTACGTCGCGGAGCATCCGCTCACTTCCCGCTGCGCGAAGCGAGCATCGCTGATGGTCTTCTCCATCAGGGCGAGGGAGTCCGCCTCGTTGAGCCCCCACCGGTTGATGACCTTGATCCGGCCGGGTTCTTTCATGGCCCGGTACCGGTACAGGCGCATGGCGCAGTCCGACAGGGCCCTGTCCGCCGGGTGCAACGGGCCCCCGGTGCGCAGCGCGTAACGCTGTGCACATTCGGCGGGGTCGTCCAAGAGCAGCAAAGTGAGGTCCGGCAGCGGGCGCATGGCGGTGGAGGCTGCATAGATGCGGTCCATCTCGTCATGCAGTGCGGCATCCGGGGCACCGGTTCCGGCGATGATCGCCGCCTGGTAGGCCGCCACGGTGTCCACGCCCCGATCCTCCAGGACCACCGGCGGATGCGGGCCAGTGATGGTGAACTGCTCCCAAACCCGGGTCTTGAGTGCCAGCAGCATCAGGGTGCGGGCCAGCGGGGCATCGCCGCGCAGGAAGGGGTCCTTGCCTGCAGCGAGCGCATCGACCAGCGTCGGGGCCAGGTCATCGCCGTGCAGGTCGCTGAGTTCTTCGGCCAGTGCGCAGCCCGGCCCCAGGCGCCTTGCCAGTCGCCGGGCCAGGTGGCTCTTGCCGACGCCGTTGGGGCCCTCCAGGCTGACCCAGAACGTCATGACCGCCTCCGGCACACGTAGAGGATCTCCTGTGCGGCCTCCGGGACCGCGGCCGCGGCGAGCGGATCGAGGAAGGCTTGCGGGACGATGCCAGTCAGGCGCTCGAAAAGGTCGGCCGCGCCCTGTCCGAAGCGCTCGGCCAGGGCAGCCGTCACCCGCTCGGGTGCGGTGGGCAGCAGGCCGATGGCGTCGACGACTTCGAGGCCCGCCGCGTTGAGTTCCGGCTCCAGCTCCTGACGGTTCCACTCGTACACGTGCACGCGGTATTGCAGGGGGCGGGGCGCCGGGCCGGGCGATTCGGGCGTGGACAGATACAGCCGCCCGCCGTCGGCCAGCCCCTCAGCCATCTGCCGGAGGCACAACACCCCGCGCTCACGGGGCAGATGCTCGAACGCACTCGTGTTGATCATGACGTCGGCCTTGGGGACGCTCTGCGGCCACGGCGCGGACACATCCGCCTCCACCCAGCTGATCTTGAAGGGGCGGCCCTGGTAGTGCTCGTTGAGCCGCCCGGTCATGGCCTGAGCCTGAGTGATGTTGTCCCGGGCGATGTCCAGCCCCGTGTAGGAGGCGATGGACGGGGCGGTCTTGTAGAGCATCGGCAACTGCAGGCCACGACCACAGCACACATCGACCACGTGAGCTCCCGGAGCACAGCGTTCCGCGATGTACTGGTGCTGCAGAAAGTTCATGATCCCCGACGGCTTCGCGTACCCGTTGAACAGCGCGGTGTAGAAGTCGTCCATCTGGTTGATGCTGTACGGCCCGATCATCGGGGTGCCCGGCCGGGTCGTGTACTGCTCCGGCCGCGTCTTCGCGGCCGGCGTGGTCAGCGGGTCTCCCACGGGAAGATCACCCATCCTTCGCAGTTCAGCGCGATGTAGTCGATGACGGTGTCCGGGGTGGACGCGTCCTGCCAGTTCGCGAGGTTCACGCTCACCACGGCCGTCCGCAGCCGCCCCGGAGCGAGCCCGGTGATCATGCGGCGGGTGTGCTCCAAGGTCGCCCCGCTCCCGGCGATGTCGTCGACCAAGAGCACGTCTCTCCCGGCGAGGTCGCCGAGCGAGGCAGGGTTGCGATAGGAGGGAGCGCCGGTCTTCGCCGCGTTGATCGCGTCGCTGGAGGTGTGCGTGACCTCCACGGTCCGTACGTCGCGCACCGTGAGCCGGTGGGCTAGCTGGATCGCGGGGATCATGCCGCCGCGCATGATGCCGACGATGGTCTGCGGCGCCCCCTCCGCCGCGATGCGCTCGGCGAGCTGCCCGGTGAAGCGGTCGAGGTCCGGCCAGGACAGGACGGCACCGACCTTGAGATCAGCGGCCACGCTCGTCTCCCCACATCAGGATGTGCAGGCGTGGGCTGACCGCCCAGCCGCGGGGAATGGCGAGATCGGCAAGGGCGCGCATGCCACCGAGGACGGTGGCCTTGTCAGTACCTTCAGGCAACAGCCACACCGGGTCGAGTCCGTGGGCTCCGACGACTTCCTCGACCTCCGGCAGATCCAGTGCCGGGTCGGTGATGACGAACTTGAAGATTGCCTTGCCGGACGACTTGAAGGGCGTGAGGGCGCTTGGGGACAGGCGCTTGCTGTACCGCACGCCCGAACTGCTGAGCTTGGGCGAGACATTGAACTGGGCAGTGGTCTCGCTCAGTTCGGGCATCGGCGCGATCGTGCCGTTGGTCTCAACCTCGACCAGGTAGCCCGCCTCGCACAGCTGGGTGACCAGCGGTATCAGTGCGCGCTGCTGGAGCAGTGGCTCGCCGCCGGTGATGACCACCCGGCGGGTCTGGTGACGGGCCACTTCCGCGACGGCTTTGTCGATGGAAGTGGCGGTCAGTTCCTTGGTCGGTTCGATGCCGGGCTCGTCCCACTTCCAGGTGTACGGGGTGTCGCACGACCACCGCGCGCCCTGACCGACGCCGCAGTCGAGGTTGCAGCCGCCGAGGCGGAGGAACACAGCGCACTGTCCGGCTGAGGGCCCCTCACCCTGGAGGGACGCGAACATCTCGTTGACGGCCAGCTCCCCGGCTGATGCCGCCTGTTGGAGAATCTTCGCCGCGACCGCGCTCATCGAGTCGCCCCCAGCGCCACCGGAACCGTGAAGGTGGCGGAGCAGGTGTCGTTCTCGTGAACGGTCACGGACAGCAGGCGCCCGCTCGTCTTGGGCTGGATCTGCTCGGTGTACCAGTCCGCCACGTGTTCGGCCAGGTGCTCGACGGTGGCGTCCCGACCAGAAGGAAAGAGCACGGCGAGGGAGTCCAGACGTGACCACGACTTCAAGTAGCTCTCGACTGGTTCGAGGTCATTGAAGTCGACAACGAAACCTGGGCGAATCAGCTGGTCAGCACCGATGGCGAGTTCCACGTACAGGTTGTGTCCGTGCATATTGCGGCACGGATGGCCCTCCGGCAGGCCGACGATGGCGTGCATCACGCTGATCGGGCCGATCTTCTTCGTGACCGTATAGCGCATAAGGGTTCCTTCCGGCTGCGCCGTGAGGCATCGAGTGGGGCGGGGAAGCCCGCGGGTAGGCGGACAATTGAGGGCCGACGGCGTACTCCCCACAGGGAGTGCGGCCGGGGCGCGGGATCACGGCGCCCTCTCCTCCACCTGTGTGGTCGCGGGTCTCCGCGCATGGTCGCGGTGGTCCTCATGACCAGGAAGACTCAGTTCATGGGGCTATCTCCCTGGCGGTGGTCTGGGTGCAGTGCGAGCGCGGGCCGCCTGTTCGTGGCTGTCCGCTCCTGCGGCGCGGTTCACGCCCCGGACGACGCGGGCAAGCTTCTGCGCACGTTGGACGGTCATCTGTTGAGTGAGGGGGTTCAGCGGCGGGGCGTAGAGCCACCGGTCGGCTTCGCCGAGGATGACCTGTGCGCAATGCCCAGCATCCGACTTGGAAGAGAGATTGAGGCACTGGGTGCCCAGATCTCGCGCCACTGACCTGCCGTGGTAAGTGAACCGTTCGACCAGGCCCATGGCCTGCCGGACGGAGGGAAGGTCGGTGCCGGTGAGCTCCCAGCCGAGGGCCACAGTGATGTCGGCCAGGATCTCGACCTTGTCCGGGGAATGCATCGACTCAGCCAGGCGGATGCTCATGCGGCTGTTCCAACCGGACTCGCGAGCGGCCGACGCGGTTCGATGATGCGGCCGTCGGGCAGTAGCTCGCCGGTGTCCTCGAAATGCAGCACGTTGTTGCATAAAAGGCTCCAGCCCTGTTCCGGGTGACGCGCTACGGGCTGCGCGGCCTCCCTGTCGGGGGCTGCAGCCTTCGGACACGGCGGGGTGTGGCGGCACATGGTCCTCGTCCTCTCGGATGTGGTCGGGAAGTTGGGCCCTCTTCGGCGGGCTACAGAGCTGCGGGGGAAGACGACCCGGATCCGGCCGAAGGGGGAGTGGGAGAGCGCTGCCGTACGAACGCGCCTATGGCGCCTGCGCTGTAGCCGTAGAACCTGCCGAAGACCTCGTCGCCCTCCCACCACCGAGGGCCAGGGGCGCCCCACTCCACGGTGTGACAGGTGTCGCGATACGGTGACCAGCGGATACGCAGGTCCGGGAAGTCGGGAACGGCATGCAGAAGCGAGCGGACCTGCACGGCGTCAACGAGCTGCTCGAAGCTTGCGTAACCGCCTCGTCGTTCGCCGCCCACGGGGACGGCCAGAAGCGGAATTCGGAAGAGCGCGACCGCGGCTCCCGCGTCGGCGAGACCAGGGTCGGCTAGTCGTTCGCGGTAGTAGTCGTAGTCGAACGCGTCTCGTGCGGGCAGCAGCCGCGCGTGACCCATGGATCCGGGCATCGTCGCTGTTCTCATTTCGCTTCCTTCAAGCGCTGCGCCTTGTCGAGCCTGTTCGTGTGGGGAGGAGCCGCGTGGGAGGAAGGCGGCTCCTCCCCACACGCCTCGTCCGGCACCGAGCCAAATTCGCAGGTCCGGTTGCCGGGTGGGGCACCCATCCGTCCGTGGGGACTGACGGGCGTTGCGTGGGCCGGCCGCAGTTCCCCCACGGAGAGCGGCCGGGGCGCCAGGGCAACGGCACCGTCTCCTTCGCCGAGGAGCGGTCTTGGGGCCTCCGCGCATGGTGGCGGCAGTCCTGTTGATCGGAAGGTGACCCCTGTACTTAGGGGTGTCACCAAATGACCTTGGTGTGGTTCGGGAGAGTTCCTCACTGACCAGCCCGGTGGCACGGAGCGAGCCCTTTGCGAGGCGCGTGATGTCCTGGGCGCGTTGCGCGACCGACCTGACTGGGAGGGGGGCGGAGGTGGGGTGTATAGGCGTCGCATGGCTTCCGTGTGCTTCGCGACTGCCGGATGACGGCGACCGCGAGCGCGGTGAGCAGTACGCGGATGGTGCGGCGGAGGCGGCGCCCGGCGGCGGGTCGCTTCGACTTCCTATACCTGGCGTGAGAAGTCGTGTTCTCCCAGCGCTGGGCGTCCAGTCGGGTCTTCAGAGTGGGCCCGACGTCTACGAAGGGAGCGTGCGTCATGAGGCCACCTCTCCCATTAAGTCGAGGAGAGTAAGGATGGAGCTCGCGAAGCGGACGAGATGCCCGCGTTCGTTTTGAGGGCACGGCTGTTCGGCGCTCAGGTTGATCACGCAGCGCATCTGGTCCGTCGGATACGGCGTTACAAGGTACGGAACGATCTCTATGAGCTGGGTGGTGGCTGTCCGCAGCCTGTTAGCGACGGCTGGCACTTCGTCGCCCGTGGGGGTTGCGTCCTGACCGAGGACTGCTTCCAGGTTGTCGTACAGCTCGTCACTAACAGCCTCGCGCGCGAGGGCACGGCGCAGACCGAAGAGGAGCATGCCCGCCGCAAGATCGTCGGTGGAACATTGGCTGCTTAACTCTGCGGCGGCTTCACGGGTGATTGCGACCATCACGGCCTCCCCGCGAGGAAGCGGAACGTGGCCCACGTTGTCGTGCCGTCGCCACTCACACCCCAGTTGTCCGCCAGGGCATCAATGAGGAAGAGACCGCGGCCGGAGAGCGCATCGTCGTCGGCAGAGTTGAGCTGGGCGGGGTTGGGGCTGCCGTCGGTGACTTCGACCTGCAACCTGCCTTCGGAGCAGATCGCCTTCAGAGCGATGGCGCCGTCGCCATGCTGGATGGCGTTGGTGACGAGTTCCGACACCGCGAGTACGACGTCGTCGGCGGTCGGCTCGGGAACCTGCCACAGTCGCAGGTGAGCCGTGGTGATCTTGCGCATGTGTGCGACGCGGGATTCGTCTGGAGCGAAGGCCACCGCGAAGCCGGCGCCAATGCCCTGATGTAGGTCGGCGGCGGCAGCGACGACCGCAGATGTGGCGGGACTCATCGGGCGCCTCCCAGATGGTCGATGGTTTGGACTCGCCCTCCTGATGCCTGTCGAATCAGTGCGGATGCCGCCTCCGTGGCCGCTCGTGCACTCTCAGCGAGGAGCGCTATGAGCCTGGCAAGCGGAACCCGGTCATACCTAGCCCCATATCGGTGCCGCACTTTCGCCGGGTGGGGACGCCGTTCGCCGGACCTTCGCCGCCCATTCGCCAGATCAGCGCCAGGTTCGCTAAGTAACGTCGATCCGGGGCAAGTTGCATCAGACGGCGCTCTACCGTCGGCTGTAGTGAAGTACTGAACGTCAGGGAGAAGGGGAGCACCATGCGCACACTGCTCCGTCACCTGCTCGACGAGCGCGAGTGGCACGACCACGACGTGTTCTTGCTGCGCTTCCAGCAGGCGGCGCGGGAGCTTGCCGAGCGTGAGGGGCCTGAATCCCTGGCGAGGCTGGAGCCGGCGAAGCGGACGTTCCAGGGGTGGTACTACGGCGATCGTCAGCCCAATGTCGATGCGCGACGCGTCTTGGTGCACCTGCTCGGCTACTCCATCAGGCAATTGTGGACACCGGCACCCGAAGAGCTGGGAGTCCAGGAACCGGCCTCGCGGTTTGGTACGGCCGCTTCTCATGCCGAACCCGGCATGGATCTGTACGAGATGAGAAGGACGGGCGCTATGGCTGCAAGGCGTGCAATGGATTTCGCCATGGGGGCGGAACGCGAGCAGGTAGGCGAAGACACCATCGGATTCCTTGGGGACGAGGTGGCCCGGCTTGCGGCGGCCTACCCCAAGGTCCCGCTGTCGGAAATCTGGGACGACCTGGCACTGAGCCAGGAGGAAGCTTTCCGGCTTTTGGAGAGTGGCCGTGCCAGGCCCACTCAGTCCCGCGATCTGCTGTTCATGGCCGGTGCACTGAGCTTCATGATGGCCAAGGGCTCGCATGACATCGGCGAGCCGAAGGCTGCTCTGATGCAGGCGCGTACCGCGAACTTCCTCGCCCGCCAGGCCGAGCACACCGGCCTTACTGCGTTGACTGACGGCCTGAAGTCCCTCATCTCCTACTGGGCCAACCGGCCCGAAGATGCCCTGCATTACGCCCAGCAAGGCGCAGCAACGGCCGAGGCGCTGCGGGGCACCGTGGCGCCGTGGCTGTATGGACTTCAGGCCCGTGCCGCGGCTCTGCTGGGCGACGAGGATGCCGTCTGGGCCGCTAACCAGCAGGCGATCAGCTTGCGCGAGCTGGTTGTGGCGGATGAGCTGGACGCACTGGGCGGACTCTTCACCTACCCCGAGATCAAGCAGCGGTACTACGCCGTCGAAGCCGCCGTCCTCCTGGGGCAAGGCGACGCTCGCGTCGCCACCGCCGCTGAGGAAGCCGTTCGAGGATTCAGCAACCCCTCCGACCCAAGCTGGGCCTTCGGAGACCAGGCCGGAGCCCAGTGCAACCTCGCTCTCGTACGCCTCTACGGAGACGACCTCGACGGCGCCGCCGAAGCCGTCCGCCCTGTCCTGGACCTTGCCCCCAGCCACCGCAACAACGGCATCGTCGTCTCGGCCGACCGCGTCCGCGGCGTCCTGGCCCGAGGCCCAATCCGCGATGCAGTCGTAGCCCGCGACCTGCGCGCCGAGATCGAGATGTACCGACCTGCGCGCCCTGTTCTGCCAAGTTGAGCCCAGGTAGAGTCCGCCAGCATGTACCCGATCAGCCGTCGCAGCCCGCGCCTGGAACTCCGTGAGCTCACCGTCGACGACGTGGACGCCGTTCACGCGATCTACGGCAGCACGGAAGCGACCGAGCACCTGTCTTTCGAGCCGCGCTCCCGTGACCAGGTGGAACAGATCGTTGCCCGCTCGGTTGCCGCAGCCAGTAAGTCTCCGCGCGACGAGTACGCGCTGGCCGTCATCGAGCGGTACACGGCGGGACTGATCGGGTTCGCCCGCCTTGCCCTTGACCCTCACCAGCAGCAGGGAGCCACGATCGGCTTCGCGCTCCGCCCTGACGCATGGGGTGTCGGCTACGGGGTCGAAACGGTGCAGCTTCTGCTCGAAGTCGGCTTCGGCGCACTGGAGCTGCACCGCATCTGGGGCGCACGCTCCCCGCACAACTCCGCTTCCGCCAAAACGATGCTCACGGCTGGAATGTGCGAGGACTACACGATCCGCGAGCACATCCAGAAGGCCGGCCGATGGCGCGACTCCGTCGTGCACACGATCCTGCGCCACGAGTGGCAGCCCATCCGGCCTGAGGCATAGCCGGGCTTGTTGCACGCGGCAACTGGTAGCCCGAGCCATGGGCTGAGGATTCGCTTGAGTCATCATGACTCCGCATCCAGGGCGGGAGCTTGCTCCGGCCGGAAACTGGCCAGCTGAACCCGGCGGGCACCGCGGACCAAGAGAACGGGCTACGGACTCGCGTTGCCTGGCTGACAGGGCGATGGCCGGATCAGAGAGGAAGTTCCGGGTCGTCGCCGTCGAGGAGTCGACGTAGGTCCGCGGCTTCTTGGGTGCGGCCCATGGCCTCCAGGACGTCGGCTCGTGTGTCTTTCGCCGCCCGCAGGTGGTCGCGGTAGGCGGCGGGCGTATGACCGGCCAGTTTGGTGAATATCGCGACTGCTTCCGTCACTGTTTCCAATGCGTGGGGGAGGTTGTCCGGTCCCTTGGTCAGAACCCAGGCGGTTATCCACAGTGAGTTGGCGAGGTCGGGTTCGTAGGGGTCGGGGTTGGCCGCGGCCAGTCGCCGGCGGATCGCGGTGGCTTCCTCAATGGCGGTCAGGGCTTCCGCCCGCCTGCCCGTCGCTCCGTAGCCAACCGACAGGTTGTTCAACGACATGGCGAGGTCGGGTTCGTAGGCGTCGGGGTTA
>NZ_JBHTSF010000130.1:0-25541 GCF_042795295.1 Streptomyces sp. NPDC056486 | reverse complement strand
CCGAAACGTCCTGGTGAGCCAGGGGCCCAGGTGGCAACCGGAGACGTCCTTCCGGATGTCCTGGAAAATCTTGCGGCGTAATGTCGAGAACAGGTGGTCGGCCCCGACGTCCCCTGTGAGAGTTGCCCACCAAGGGTGACCACCGCACAGTCGAGGAGTGACGTCATGAAGTACCTGGTGATGGTGCAGGGCACACAGGCGGACTACGAGGCGCAGAGCGGCAAGGCGAACGCCACGAGCCCGGCCTGGAGCGAGAAGGATCTGCAGGCGATGTTCGCCTTCATGGGCGCACTCAACGACGACCTGGCCGAGTCCGGCGAGATCGTCGACGGGCAGGGCCTGGCCGAGCCCGCGCAGACCCGCCTGGTCGACGTGGACAAGGAAGGCCGCCCGGTCATCACGGACGGCCCCTACGGCGAGACGAAGGAAGTGCTCGCCGGGTACTGGGTCCTCGATTGCGCGAACCTGGATCGCGTGACCGAGATCGCCAACCGCATCCAGCAGTGTCCGGTACCCGAGGGTGCGCCTCTCTACCCCGTGGTGATCCGCCCCATCATGGGCGGCCCCGACGACGCGTCCTGAACAGCGAAGCCGTGGTCGAGGACCTGCTGCGCCTGCACGCGCCGCAGGTTCTCGGCGCGCTCGTGCGCCGGTACGGGCACTTCGGCGAGGCCGAGGACGCCGTACAGGAGGCACTGCTCGCCGCGGCCCGGCAATGGCCCGAGGAGGGCGTTCCCGAGAACCCGCGCGGCTGGCTGATCAGGGTCGCGTCGCGGCGGCTCATGGATCAGCTGCGCAGTGACGAGGCGCGGCGCAGGCGTGAGGAAGAGGCCGCCCAGCTGTCGCCCCGGGACGCCTTCACGGCGCCCGCCCCTGGCGAGAGCCGCGCACCGTCCGACGACGACACCCTGACCCTGCTCTTCCTGTGCTGCCATCCCGCGCTCGGGCCTGCCGCGCAGGTCGCACTGACGCTGCGTGCCGTCGGCGGTCTGACCACGGCCGAGATCGCCCGCGCCCATCTGGTGCCCGAGGCGACGATGGCGCAGCGCATCAGCAGGGCGAAGGCGAAGGTCAAGGGGGTGCCGTTCCGGCAGCCGTACCCGAAGGACCGTGATCAGCGGCTCGCGGTGGTGCTCCAGGTGCTCTACCTCATCTTCAACGAGGGCTACACCGCGACGTCCGGCAGCGCCCTGCACCGCGCGGATCTGGCGCGCGAGGCGATCCGGCTCACCCGGTCCGTGCGCCCCTTGCTGCCCGAGGAGGGCGCGGTGACCGGGCTGCTCGCGCTCATGCTGCTCACCGAGGCCCGCAGCGCGGCCCGCACCGGCCCGCACGGGGAGCTCATCCCGCTCGACGAGCAGGACCGCTCGCGCTGGGACCGGCGCGCGATCGAGGAGGGCTCCGCCCTGGTCGAGAAGGCCCTGTCCCAAGGCCCCGCGGGCGTCTACCAGTTGCAGGCGGCGATCGCCGCGCTGCACGACGAGGCGGCACGCGCCGACGACACGGACTGGCCGCAGATCCTCGCCCTCTACGACATCCTCGTACGCCGCACTCCCGAGCCCATGGCCGAACTCAGCCGGGCCGTCGCCGTCGCCATGGTGCGCGGGCCGCGCGCCGGGCTCGCCGAAGTGGATTCGCTGGAGGGCCGGTTGGCGGGCCATCACCGGCTCGATGCCGTGCGCGCCCATCTCCTGGAGCGGGCGGGCGAGACCGAAGCTGCCCGCGAGGCGTACCAGTTGGCGGCCAAGCGTACGCTGAGCGTCCCCGAGACGCGCTACTTGCAGATGCGTGCGGCCCGCCTGCTGTCCACCTGAGTACGGAGAACGAGATGATCAGCGTCCCGGCAGGGCAGGTGACGCTGTCGGACCGGCGGACGCGGCGCAGCTGGGCGGTCGAGGTCGCGGCCCACGAGCTGGCGGCGTTCCCCGTCACCCAGGAGCAGTACGCGCGCGTCACCGGCGGGCGGCCGAGCACCGCGACCGGCGACGGGCTGCCCGTCGAGGGCGTTTCCTGGCTGGACGCTGTCCGGTTCTGCAACGCCCTGTCCCTGCGGGAGGGACTGACACCCGCCTACCGGCTCGGCACCGACGGAGAAGGCGCCGAGGGTGCCGAGTGGGACGCGTCCGCCGACGGCTACCGACTGCCGACCGAGGCCGAGTGGGAACACGCGTGCCGGGCCGGTACGACCGGGGCGCGGTACGGGCCGCTCGACGAGATCGCCTGGCACGGCGGCAACGGCTCCGGACGAATCCATGAGGTGGGCGGCAAGCAGCCCAACGCGTGGGGCCTGCACGACATGCTGGGCAACGTCTGGGAGTGGTGCTGGGACCTCTACGACGCCGAGGTGTACGGCACCTATCGAGTACTCCGTGGCGGTGGATGGTTCGACGAGCACTGGAGCTGCCGGGCCTCGGTGCGGCGCCGCAGCCACCCGACGTTCCGGATCGACGACGTGGGGTTCCGCGTCGCACGCTCTTCTGTGGCGTAGACCCGGGCTCAGAGTCGCGCTGAGTACCCCTCCCGGCACCGTCCGGAACGTAACGCAGCTCACAGCGACAGAGTCCTGACCTGGGAACACCGATCATTGGTTCACCGTTGAACAGTACGTAGGTCCCGATCGCGATTCCCCCGTCCGGTCGGGGCCTACATCTATTTCCGACCGGTCATGTCGATTCCGTTCCGCTTCACGCCTTCGAGCGCGAATATGCCAACCGCACCGCACGGCGCACGATCGGACGGCATCATGCGTTCATGGACGGTGCCAAGCCTGTGCAGGTCTTGTTCACGCCCGACGAGTACGAAGCGGTCCTGCGGAACGCGGACCAACTCGGCCTCCCGGTCGATGAGTTCATACGCCGGGCCGTGACCGTCGACGCCACGGAACACCCCTCCCCCAGCGCGAGGGCCAGTCGCGGCTCCGGCGCGCCTGCGGCCGTGCCGCCCGTCCGCCGGAGCCTGGGCCCCGGTGGCGCACCCGCGCTCCAGCGCTTCCTCGACACCCTCGCGACCTCGGTGGAACCCGACCCGGAGGAAGAGGAACGGGTTCCACCGCAGCCGACGGTCCGCAGCTGCTCGGGGCAGTGACTCCCGGGACAGCGACTCCCTGAGCAGCGACGTTCAGGCCAGGATGATCTCCGGCTTGTACAGATCGAGCCAGAGCGCCAGGTCCAGCGTGCGTTCGAGGCCGCGCCGGGACGCCTGGGTGATCTGCGGTACGTCGCGTCCCGCCGCCCGCGTCACCCGGTCCCGGTCGACGATGTCGAAGACCGGGTGCGCGGGCTCGGCGAGGAGATCCTTGACGTGCCCCTGGAGGGCGATGGCGTACTTGGGGTCCTGGGTGGAGGGGTAGGGGCTCTTCACCCGGTCGTACACGGAACGCGGCAGGACGTCCGCCGTCGCCTCCCTCAGGAGGGTCTTCTCCCTGCCGTCGAAGGACTTCAGGGACCAGGGGGCGTTGTAGACGTACTCGACCAGGCGGTGGTCGCAGAACGGCACCCGCACCTCAAGGCCGACGGCCATGCTCGCGCGGTCCTTGCGGTCGAGCAGGACGCGCACGAACCGGGTCAGGTGCAGATGGCAGATCTTCCGCATCCGGAACTCGAAGTCGCTCTCGCCGTCGAGGCGCCGGATCCCGGCGACCGCCGTGTCGTAGCTGTGCTGGATGTACGAGGACAGGTCGAGGGCGGCGGTCAGGTCCGGGCGCAGGACGTCCGCGTCGTCGCCGAAGTGTTCGGCGAACCGCACCAGCCAGGGGAAGGTGTCGGCGTTGCGGGCCTCCTCGTCGAAGAACTGCAGGTATCCGCCGAAGACTTCGTCCGCCGACTCCCCCGAGAGCGCCACCGTCGAGTGTTCGCGGATGGCCCGGAAGAGGAGATAGAGGGAGGCGTCCATGTCGCCGAAGCCCATGGGAAGGTCGCGTGCGCGGATCATCTTGGCCCGGACCTCGGGGTCGGCGAGGGCGTGCGAGTCCAGGACGATGTCGCGGTGATCGGTGCCGGAGGCCTTGGCGACGTCGTGCACATAGGGCGTGTCCGGGGTTGAGCGCAGCGCGTCGGCGACGAAGTTCTCGCTCTGGCCGACGAAGTCGACGGCGAAGCTGCGTACGGTCTCACCCGCATCCCCGAGTTGGCGTGCGGCGATCGCGGTCATCGCGGATGAGTCGAGGCCCCCGGAGAGGAGCGTGCAGCGCGGCACGTCCGAGACGAGCTGGCGGCGCACGATGTCGTCGAGGAGCTCGCGCACCTTGGCGACGGACTCCTCGCGGCCGTCGGGGTGCGGGCGGGTCTCCAGCTGCCAGTACGTGTGGCGGCGCAGACCGCTGCGGTCGACGGTCACGACCGTGCCGGGTTCGACCTCGTTCATGCCGTCCCACACGGCGTGGCCGGGCGTCTTGACGAAGGTGAAGAGCTCCCGCAGACCGTCGGTGGTCACCCGGGCGCGGGCCAGCGGGTTGGCGAGGATCGCCTTGGGCTCGGAGCCGAACAGGACGCCGTCCGGGGTCTCGTAGTAGTAGAAGGGCTTGATGCCCATCCGGTCGCGGATCATGACGAGCTTGTCGTGCCGGCCGTCCCACACCGCGAACGCGTACATGCCGTTGAGCCGCTCGGCGACCGCCTCGCCCCACTCCAGATAGCCGCGCAGGACGACTTCGGTGTCGGAGTCGGTGGTGAACCGGTGGCCGCGCCCGGTCAGTTCGCGGCGCAGTTCGGTGAAGTTGTACGTCTCCCCCGAGTAGACGAGGGCTACGGTGCCGCGCGGCGTGCGCGCGGTCATGGGCTGGCGCCCGCCGGGAAGGTCGATGATGGCGAGCCTGCGGTGCCCGAGTCCGGCAGGGCCTTCGATCCAGGTGCCGCGGTCGTCGGGGCCGCGGCAGGACATCGTCTCGGTCATCTCGTCCAAGGTGTTGGACACGGACCGCAGATCACGGTTGAAGGAGACCCAGCCAGTAATGCCGCACATGCGCTACCTCCTGCGTCAAGCCGCCTGCGAGCCACCACCCGACGAAACTAGGTGTAGCTAGCAGCTATCTCGCCAGAGTGCGCCCCTCGACTGTGTACGGTCAATGAGCCGGTAACACGGAACAGCGCGTTCCGGCCAACGGCAAAGACTTCCCCAAAGGGCCTCTCACCTGCGCTTTTCACCGGCAGTGGGAGCGGCGCGAAGAGCGCTGTCGAGCAACACCGCCGCCTCACCACGGGCGTGATCGATCGCGTCCGGGAAGATGCCCAGACCGTGCGCGACCAGGCCACCCTCGTGCAGCAGCATGAGGCTCCGGCCCAGCTTCGCCGCCCGGCGGGGTGCGATGTCACGGACGAGGCCGGTGAACAGGGCGAGCATCCAGGCCTTCTGGCCGGTGATGACCTGATACGCGGGGTGCGCGGGGTCGCTGATCTCGGCGTGCGCGTTGACCATGCTGCAGCCCTTGGTGCTGTTCTCGTCGGCCCAGTCGCGTGAGGCGTCGAAGACGGCCAGGATCCTGGTCCGCGGGGTGGTCGCGGCCTCCACGTACGGGGCGAGGAAGACCTGCCAGCGCTCGTCGCGGGCCGCCAGGTACTCGACGACGATCTGCTCCTTGGAGCCGAACCGGTCGTACAGCGTCTTCTTGGCGACCCCCGCCTCGGCGGCGATGAGGTCCACCCCGACGGCATGGATTCCGCGCTCGTAGAACAGCGCGCTCGCGGCATCCAGTGCGCGCTGCGCGCCCGGCGTCATGACGATCCGCCGCGGCGCGCCCCCGGAGCCCGTGGCGGCCTTCGCGATCTCACTCACCCAGTCACTCATGACTCCATAGTAAACCGATCTGTATACTCGATGGCGAGTAGACAGATCGGTTTACTGCGCGTCCGCTCCTGACGGCCCTGTCGGGACCGCAGCCACCACCACATCGGAGGAACGCCATGAACGTCCTGCTGTCGACAGCCTTCGTACTGACCTGGAGCTCGGGTTTCATCGGGGCCAAGCTGGGCGCGGGGAGCGCGACCGCGGTGACGGTCCTGATGTGGCGGTTCCTGCCGCTGGCCCTCGTGCTCGGGGTCGTCGCCCTCACCATGGCGCGGGCGTCGTGGCGGGGACTCACGGCGCGAGACGTCCTGCGGCAGGCGGTGGTCGGGGCCCTTTCGCAGAGCGGCTATCTGCTCACCGTGTACTACGCGATCCAGCTCGGCGTCTCCAGCGGCACGACCGCCCTGATCGACGGCACCCAGCCCCTGGTGGCGGGCGCGCTGGCCGGACCACTGCTCGGCCAGTACGTCTCGCGCACCCAGTGGGTGGGCCTCGGGCTCGGGGTGAGCGGGGTCGTCATCGTGACCGCGGCGGACGCCACGGGCGGCACCGACGCTCCCTGGTGGGCCTATCTGGTGCCGTTCCTCGGGATGTTCTCGCTGGTCGCGGCAACCTTCCTGGACCGCCGCTCCCGCACTCCGGTCACCCCGGCGGTCTCGATGACGGTCCACTGCGTGACCAGCGCCGTCATCTTCACGGCGCTCGCGGTGGGCGCGGGCGCCGCAGCCCCGCCGGCGGAGGCGTCGTTCTGGGTGGCGATCAGCTGGCTGGTGACGCTCTCCACCTTCGGCGGGTACGGGCTCTACTGGCTGATCCTGCGGCGCTCCGGGATCACGCAGGTCAACACGCTCATGTTCCTGATGGCGCCGGTGACAGCCCTGTGGGGTGCCCTGATGTTCGGCGAACCCTTCGGCGTTCAGACGGCCTTGGGTCTCGCGGTCGGGCTCGCGGCGGTCGCCGTCGTGCACCGGGGGAAGGACTCGGCGACCACAGTGGTGTGCTCGCCGCGGGACGCGTCGCCGGCCGAACGGCCTCAGTCCGCAAGCCGGAAGTCCGCGTAGTCGAAGCCCGGCGCGACGACGCAGCTCACCAGGACCGGTTCGTCCCCGGTCGGGCGCGCGGCCTGCCACACTCCGCCGGGCACCAGGATCTGCGGGCGCTCGCCGTGCTCGACCCCCGGGCCGAGACGCATGGGCGCCGAACCCTCCTTCGGAAGCTCGCCGTCACCTCCCAGGTGCAGGTCCAGGGGGCCGCCGCGGTGCCACAGCCAGATCTCGTCGGAGCGCACCACGTGCCAGCGGGACTCCTCTCCCGGACAGAGCAGGAAGTAGATGGCGGTGGCCGCCTTTCGCACGCCGGGGTAATCCGTGGGCGTGAAGGAGTGGCCCGAGGCCCAGGTCTCCACGAACCAGCCGCCTTCCGGATGCGGCTCCATACCCAACTCACATGCCAAGGCGGGGCGTTCACTCGCGTCACTCACGCGTGCTCTCCGTTCCGAATGTTGCTGGGGACGAATCCGACGCCGGGGACGACGCGGACTTCACGGCGTGAGAAAGACTTGCACACCGGGCGCGTATCGCTCGGCGATCTCGGCGATCGGCGTGCCCCGCACATGCTGCCCGCGGGCTATCCCGTACATCACGCCCAGACCGAGCAGCGTGCTCACCGCGAGCTCGGCGCGCACGCCCGCATCCGGTCCGTCGAGGCGCTCGCTGAGGCGATCAACCACCTGCGTACGGAAGTTGGCGCGCAGGATGTCGCCCTGTTCGCGGTGGAGCGGGGCGAAGACGATCCGCAGGATGGGGTCGGCGCCGTGCTCGGCCTGGCCGGTGAGCAGGTGGTGGACCATGTGGTGGCCCAGTTCGTCGAGGGGCGCGTCGAGGAGGGCTTCGGCGTCGGCCTCGAAGGACATGATGCGGGCGAAGAGCGCGTCCTTGTTGCCGAAGTACTTGAGGATCAACGGAGCGCTCACACCGGCCCGTTCGGCCACGGCCTTGAGCGTGATGTCGGCGTGGGCGTGCCGGGCCAGGAGGTGGCGGGCGGCGCGGATGATGACGGCCTTCGTCGCTTCGGCGTCGCGGCGGGCGGGTCCGGTGGCGCACGCCTCGGGTTGTGCTGCCGCACCGGAGGCCGGGGTGGTCATGGCGTCAGAGGTGTTCAAGGTGTCAGCTTCTTCCTTCCAGGGCCGTCTCCTGCGTGGGTCCTGGCCGCCCGACGG
This sequence comes from Streptomyces sp. NPDC056486, assembly GCF_042795295.1. Lineage (NCBI taxonomy): Bacteria > Bacillati > Actinomycetota > Actinomycetes > Kitasatosporales > Streptomycetaceae > Streptomyces > Streptomyces sp. NPDC056486. The sequence goes on along the minus strand of NZ_JBHTSF010000130.1, from coordinate 17,542 downwards.
TCCGCTCCGGGCCGTCCGGTGACGGGTCCGAGGGTATGGCGACGGCCGCGGCGCAGGCGACGAGTGCGACGCTTCCGGCCATGGCGAAGGCCAGCTGATAGCCGGGCAGGGTCGGCACATGCACCCCGTCGAGCACGGTGGTGTGCCGGACGAGCACGGCGGCGACCGCCGCGCTGCACACGCTCTGCCCGATGGTGCGCATCAGGACGTTCACGCCGTTCGCGGACGCGGTCTGCGCGAGGGGCACCGCCCGCAGGATCAGGGTGGGCAGGGCCGAGTACGCGAACGTCGTTCCCGTCGAGACCACGGCCGCCCCCAGGAGGATCACCCACAGGTCGCGGCTGTCGACGATGCGCACGACATAGCCGAGCGCGATGGCCGCCGCCCCGATGGCCAACGTCACACGGGCCCCGTACGCGGTGGAGACCCGGGCCGACACGGGAGAGAGCACCAGCATGATCAAGCCGTTGGGCAGGAGACAGAGACCGGTCGCCACGATCGACAGGCCGAGGCCGTAGCCGCTGGCGACGGGCGCCTGTACCAGCTGGGCGGTGACCAGCGAGTTGGCGTAGAAGGCGAACCCGGCCAGGAGCGCCGCCACGTGAGGCAGCGCCACACGCCGCCCGGAGGCCAGCCGCAGGTCCACCAGGGGCTGCTTCGAACGGAGTTGCTGTCTGCACCAGACCGCAAGGACGACGAAGGCACCGGCGAACAGGCCGAGCACGGGCGCGCTGCCCCACCCCCACTGCCCGCCCTGCGACACCGCGAGCAGGAGACACACCAGACCGACGGCAAGACCCAGCGCACCCCCTATGTCGAAGCGCCCCGGCGAACGGACCGGCGACTCGCGTACGGTCCACCAGGCGAGGGCGAAACCTGTGGCGCCCAGCGCGCTCGTCGCCCAGAACATGGCGTGCCAGTCCGCGTACTGCACGATCAGCGCGGCGAGGGGCAGGCCGAGCGCCGCCCCGATCCCGACCGTGGAGCTCATCAACGCCACCGCCGAACCGGTGCGCTCCGGCGGGAGCTCGTCCCGCAGGATGCTGATCGACAGCGGTACGACGGCAGCCGCGGCGCCCTGCAGCGCGCGGGCAGCGATCAGCAGGCGGATGTCGGAGGTGAGGGCGCAGAGCGTCGAGCCCACGGTCATCAGGCCGAGCGCGGCGAGCAGGACCCGCCGCTTGCCGTACATGTCGCCCGCCCGGCCGAGTACGGGCGTGAGGACGGCACCGGCCAGGAGGGTGGCGGTGACCAGCCAGGACACCGCACCCGGTGAACTTCCGGTCAGACGCGGCAGATCGGGGAGCAGCGGCACGACCACCGTCTGCATGACCGCCATGAGAATGCCGCCGAAGGCCAGGACCGGAACCGTCAGGCGGGCACCTATGCCTGTGCCGGCCGCAGGAGATATCGGGACGAGCTTCATGATCACTCCAGCGCGGGCACGAAGTGCAGAGAAGCGAATGGGGGGTGAAGCGAAGTGAATAGGAATTCACCATAGCGGGTGAATGGGCTTTCACCACCACCGAGTTCAGAAACCAGATCCAGCCATCCGGTACGTGGGCACCACAGTGGAGAGCAGTCAACTGCCTTGTGAGCACTGGACACCGCCATCGTCGACGGTATGGAGTCAGCCATAATGCCGACCATGAAGAAACTGCGAATTGGCCTTGTCGGCACGGGCCCCTGGGCCTCGTCCACGCACGCTCCGGCGCTCGCCGCACACCCGGACGTGGAGTTCAGCGGGGTATGGGGGCGGCGGTCCGACGCGGCGACCGCGCTGGCATCGGGGCACGCGACCACGGCGTACGCGGACGTGGACGAACTGTTCGCCGCGAGCGACGCGGTGGCGTTCGCCGTGCCGCCGGACGTACAGGCACCGCTGGCCGCGCGAGCCGCCGCGGCGGGCTGCCATCTGCTCCTGGACAAGCCGGTGGCGACGACGGTGGCCGCGGCACGTGACCTCGCGGCGGCGGCCGAAGCGGCCCGGGTGGCGTCCGTCGTCTTCTTCACGCTGCGCTTCGCCGGGCCGACGTCGGCCTGGGTGGCGGAACAGGCGGCGACGGAGGGCTGGTTCACGGGGCGCGCCGACTGGTACGGCTCGTTCTACTCATCGGACGGGACCAGCCCGTTCTCGTCGCCGTGGCGCGCACAGCGGGGCGGTCTCTGGGATGTCGGCCCGCACGCCCTGTCCGTCCTGATGCCGGTGCTCGGCGATGTGACCGACGTGACGGCGGCGGCCGGCCGCGCGGACCTGGTCCATCTGGTCCTGCGGCACAGCGGCGGGGCGTCGAGCACGGCGACGCTGAGCCTGAGCACGCCCGCGAAGGCTGCGGGGGTGACGGTGGAACTGCGCGGCGATGCGGGTACGGCACTGATGCCGTCCGGGGGTGGGGCGCTCGGCGCGTTCCGCTCGGCGGTCGACGCGCTCGTCGAGTCGGCGCGATCCGGTCGGCCACACGCCTGCGACGTGCGATTCGCACTGCGCGTGACGGAGATCCTGGCGCGGGCCGAGGAGCAGCTTCCTGCCGAATGAGGCCGACGGCTCTCCGCCGGTCGAGGGCGACCGCTGATCCTCTCGCCGAACCGCCCGGGACAACTGCGGGCGGCCGGTACCGTGGCCGCTACGTAATGGCGAGTGACGGCACCGGCCGCAGCCAGTGGACCCAAGAACCGATTCGGGAAGTCATGCGCCGTACGTCCCGAGTGTGCCGTTTCCGACCACACACATCGGAATACGAACAAGCGATCCATACACTTCCCGCAGCGGCCCAATGGGCCTAGGGGGTACCCAACGCCGGGGAATTTCAGCCAATTTCGAGCTCCCCGGTCAAGATGCCCCACACTTGTGTCCGCGTGCCCGCCGACGTTGGAACTTGCAGGTCGGCGGTTCCGCTCCATCCATGATGCCGCATCGACTGATCGTTTTTCTTCGGGCAATCTTTACTACCAAAGTTGGTGAGAATATTTAGACTGGTGGTGCTCAACTCGGCGTGTACAAGAGGGATTAGCCACCATGAACAAGACGGCGCTCCGCGCTCTGCTCCGCGAACGACGCGCCCTCATTGCCCCCGAATCACACGGCTTCAGCCGCCCCACGGGCCAGGGGCGACGGGCCCGCGGTCTCTCCCAGCATCAGGTCGACCAGCTGTTGCACCGGGCTATTGGGACGTATCACCGTCTGGAGTCGGGCAGTTATCCCAATCCGCCCGCTTCGTTGTTGCGGGATGTCGCACGTTTGTTTGGGCTCAATGAGCAGGAGTGGGTATCGCTTTGCCGGTTCGCACTGCTGCAAGAACCTCCGGGGCCACTCCACCAGTCGTCCGGCAAAGAGATCCCGGGGGTGTGGCAGGAGGCCGTCGAGAGCATCGGGCACATGGCATACGTCACGGATGCCTCTTGGGACATGCTCGCCTACAACAGGTCATTCGCCGAACTGTTTCCCCATGGGCGCGTGCCCGGCAACACGATGCGATGGATGCTCCTCGACTCGGACGGGCGTCAGTCCCTGACGAACTGGCACACGGCTTGGGCACCCATGGTCCTGCCGCAACTGCGTGCCGCCATCGCGGCACGGCCGGACGACGAAGTCCTGCGTCAGATAGAGAAGGAAGTCCTCGAAGACCCTGAGGCCGCTCCCCTCTACGGAGCCGGCAACTTCTTCTCACACCCGGACGGCGACGAACGTCCCCTGCATCACGCCCTTCAGGGCCCCGGGTGGCTGACCATGTGCGCTGCGCAGCCCATGACGGCGCCCGGCGCCCGGCTGATCATCATGGTGTTCCACCCCGGCGAGAAGCGTGCCCACACACGCGCTCCCATGTTGAGGGCTCGCTGACCGCACCTCACATCCCTAAGACTCCGGTTATCGGAGGGGGCCCAGTTCAGCGCGGTGAAGTACGTTGTGCCGCACGCCCCCCACATCCGACCAGCCCAGTGGGAGTCACCTCGTGCCCGCCTACGTCTCAAGACCCCAGACCGTCCTTGGTGACCACAAGGTCACCACCTCCGAGATCGCGGACGACATACGTGCGCACCACTCCGACCATCCTCGGCTCGCCGCAATTCTCCGTGTCGTAGGCAACTGTGGTGTTCGCACTCGCTACTTCACTCGTCCCATCGAATCCCCCGGCATCGCGGGCAGTGCGGGTATCAGCACGAGGGCAGAGAGCGCTTTTCAGGATTCCGTCGCCATGGCCGAGCGCGCGGCCCACGCGGCCCTCGATGCCGCCGGGTTGACCTCAGAGGACATCGACGCGATCGTCACCGCGCATGTCACCGGCTGGGCTGTACCAAACCTCGATGTACATCTCGTCGCCCGCCTGGGACTACGCCCCTCTGTGCGCCGAATCGCGCTGACGACCTTGGCCTGCGCCGGGGGGGCCCAGGCCCTGCTCCGCGCCGCCGACCTCGTGACCGCCCGCCCGGGCAGCAAGGTCCTGGTGGTCGCCGCGGAGGCTATATCCACTGTTTACAACCATGCCGATACCACCATTGAATCGATGATCTACAAAGCGCTGTTCGGCGATGCCGCAGCCGCAACTGTTCTCACCAGCGAACCATCAGGGCCCGGGATCGCGATCGACGACAGCCTTGAGTACGTCCTGCCGGGCAGCCTCGACCGCTACCAAGGACGGATCTCCGTCGACGGATTCCACTTCGACTCCACCAAGAAGGCCCTCAGCGCCACCGATGACGTACTGCCGGCCGTCATGAACTGGCACGGCCCCCAAAAACCCGACTTCGCCGTCATCCACCCCGGTAGCCCCCGCATCATCTCCGACACGGCCACCGCACTGGGCCTCACCCCCCACGACACCCGCCACTCCACCGAAACCCTCGCCGATGAGGGCAATCTCGGCGGAGTCAGCGTCCTGAGGGTGCTCGAACGTGCCCACGCCGCTCCCCCCGCCGACGGCGCCCGCGGCGTCATGGTCGCCTTCGGGCCCGGCTTCGCCACCGCGGCCCTGCGCTGCCACTGGCAGGCGTGACCCTCACCGCTCCCGAGAGTGAAGCCGCAGCGACACCAGCGGTAATTCGATTGCCGCACCCCACCGCCGCTGCTGAAGTACCCGGATGAATCATGCAGAGGTACTGGCGGCGTACGACCGGCAGATTCGGCGCGACGCGCGGACGGACAGCCCCGGTGCGCGCGTCGAGCGGGCCGGAGCCGTCGTCCGGCAGCTCGGCGCGGAGCACGACTGGAACGGCGTCCACTGGGCGGACGTGGACGCCGCCACGGCGGACACCGTCATCGCCGAGCAGGTGCGGTACTACACGGCCCTCGGGCGCGAGTTCGAGTGGAAGCTGTACTCCCACGACCGCCCCGCCGACCTCGCCGACCGGCTGCGGACGGCCGGCTTCGTCCCCGAGCCGCCGGAGACCGTGATGGTCGCCGAGGTCGCCGAACTGCCCACGGAGCCCGAACTGCCCGAGGGGGTCCACCTGCTCCCGGTGACGGACGGGGCAGGCGCGCAACTGATGGCGGACGCCCACGAGGTGGCGTTCGGCGAGGACGGCACGGGGCTCAGCGAGCGGCTCGCCAAGCGGGTCCTCACCCAGCTGACCGAGACCCCGGACGCCGTCGTCGCGGTGGTCGCGATGGCGGGTGACGTGCCGGTGAGTTCGGCGCGGATGGAGTTCTACCCCGGCACCGACTTCGCCGGCCTCTGGGGCGGCGGCACCGCACCCCGATGGCGGGGCAAGGGCATCTACCGCGCCCTGATCGCCCACCGCACCCGCATCGCCGCCGACCGCGGCTACCGCTACCTCCAGGTGGACGCCACCGACGACAGCCGCCCGATCCTGCAGCGCCTCGGATTCGTACCGCTGAGCGTGACGACGCCGTTCGTCTACGAGCCCCAGAAGCAAGAGAGGTAAGGTAAGCCTCACCTAATTGCTTCGAGGGGATCATTGTGCGTGCGTGGGACGTGAAGGCCGTCATCGGCCTGTCCGTGATCGGGATGCTGCTGACCGGCTGCTCGTCGGGTGGCGGCAGCGGGGCGAAAGGCAAGGGTGCGGCCGAGGGGTCCCGCAACAAGGTCGCCGGAGCCGCCGAGGGGCCGACCGCGGCTCCCGACGAGCTGACCGACGGAATGGGGTCGAAGGCCGCGGACGGGGACTTCCCGCGCACCGTCGGCCACTACGAGGGCAAGACCGAGATCTCCGGGCAGCCGAAGCGGATCGCCACCCTCAGCACCGGCCAACTCGACGACCTCCTCACCCTTGGCCTCGTCCCCACGGCCACCACGCGCGCCGACAACGCCGGGCTCGTGCCCGACTATCTGCGCGACGCCTTCCCGCGGGACAAGTCCCGGCTCGCGAAGATGACCGACGCGGGCAGTCGCTCCGCGCCCAACCTCGAGAGCCTGGAGGCCGCAGAGCCGGACCTGATCCTGGTCAACCAGTCGCTCGCGGACCTCTACCCCAAGTTGTCGAAGATCGCGCCGACGGTCGTGACCAAGGGCCAGGGCATCAACTGGAAGCGCGATCTGCTCCTGGTCGGCGCGGCCGTCGGGAAGGGCGAGCAGGCCAAGAGCGTGCTCGACGACATCACCGACGACGCGGCCGCCGAGGGGAAGAAGGCCGACGGCGCCCGCACAACCGTGTCCATGGTGCGCTTCACACCCGACAGGACCCGGATGTTCGGCGTGTCCTCCTTCACGGGGTCCATCGCCGTCGACATGGGTGTCGGACGGCCCACGTCCCAGTCCTTCAGGGCGATTTCCGAGGACATCAGCACCGAGCGCATCGACCTCGCGGACGGCGACTGGATCTTCTACTCGGTCCAGGGCGACCCCGGGAAGACGGACGCCGGAAGCGTGCTTGCCGGGCCGCTGTGGAAGTCCCTGAAGGGGGTCGAGGCCGGACACGCCGTCAAGGTCGACGACGACCCGTGGTACCTCAACGCGGGCCCGACGGCAGCCCGGTTGGTGGTCAAGCAGCTCGCGGCGTCGCTCGGCGCATGAGCTCCCGTACAGCCGGGGCGAGTTGGCTGGCGGTCGCGCTGGGTCTCACCGTCGCTGCCGCCGCCCTCAGCCTCGCCGTCGGCACCCGGTCGGTGCCGCTGTCCACCGTTCTCGACGCGGTGCTGCACCACGCGGACTCACCGGACGCTCTCGTGGTGCGGTCACTGCGGATGCCCCGCACCGCCGTGGGCCTCGTCGCGGGCGCCGCGCTCGGTCTGTCCGGGGCCGCACTCCAGGCCGTCACCCGCAATCCGCTTGCCGATCCGGGCATCCTCGGGCTGAGCCAGGGGGCGGCCGCCGGGGTCGTCATCGCCATCGCGACCGGCCTCGCGAGCGGGTTCTCCGGGTACGTCTGGTACGCCTTCGGGGGCGCGGTCGTCGCCGCCTGCGTCGTGTACGCCATTGGCGCACGCGGCCGGGGCGGGGCCTCACCGGTCAAACTCGCGCTCGCCGGGACGGCGTTCTCCGCGATGGTGGCGGGCGCCACCACCGCTCTGCTGACGTCGAGTTCGGCCACCCTTGACCAGTTCCGGTTCTGGCAGGCGGGTTCGCTGTCCGGCCGCGATGCCGGGATCGTCACGCAGATGCTGCCGTTCATGGCCGCGGGTGCGCTGCTCGTCCTCGGCTGCGCACAAGGACTCGACGCGCTCGTCCTCGGCGATGACACCGCGCGGGCCCTGGGCCACAAGGTGCACACGGTGCGGATCTGCGCGGCGCTCGGCGCCACCCTCCTGACCGCGGCGGCCGTCGCCGCGTCGGGGCCCATCGCCTTCGTCGGCCTGGCCGTCCCGCACCTGGCCCGCCGCATGGTTCGCGGCGGCCACCGCACGGTACTGCCGCTCTCCGCGCTGCTCGGCGCCTGCCTGCTGCTCGCGGCCGACGTGGCGGGGCGGGTGGTGCGGGCGCCCGCGGAGGTACCTGCCGGGGTGATGACCGCGCTGGTCGGCGTGCCCGTGCTGATCGTGCTCGTACGGAGAAAGGGAGCGGCGACGTGAAAGGCAACGGTGCCACGATGACCGCCGCCCGCCCGCCCGCCGCCGGTCAGACGGTTCTGCGCCGCAATCGCGTGTCCCTTCTCCTGCACCGGCGTTCCGCCGCCACGGCCACCGTGCTCCTGGTCGTGCTCGCCGCGGCGATGGCCGTGTCGGCCTGCGCGGGCCGGCACTTCGTCGCGCCGGGGGACGTATGGGACGTCCTGCGCGGCAGGCCGAGCCCGTACACCCTGGTCGTCTCGGAACTGCGCGTCCCGCGCATCGTGCTCGGGGCGCTGGTCGGCGCCGCGCTCGGGGTCTCAGGTGCCCTGGTGCAGACCGTCACCCGCAACCCGCTCGCCAGCCCGGACGTCCTCGGCGTCGGACACGGCGCCGCGGCGGCGACCGTACTCCTGCTCGCCACCGGCACGGTGACCTCACCCGGCGCCCTGCCCGCCGTCTCGGTCGCCGGTGGTCTGGGGGCGGCGGCACTGGTGTACGCGGTGGCGTGGCAGCGGCACGGAATGCGGGCGAACCGCTTCGTCCTGACGGGAGTCGGTATCGGTGTGGCCCTGTCCGCGATCGTCCAGCTCTACCTCACCGACAGCGACCCTGCCGCCGCCGAGCAGGTCAAACTGTGGCTCGCGGGCAGCCTCAACGGACGCGGGTGGGAACAGACGGTCCCCCTCACCTGGATCCTGCTGTTGTGCCTGCCCGCCCTGCCCTGGGCCGCGCGTGCGCAGCGCTATTTGAGCCTGGACGACGACACCGCGGCGGCCGTCGGAGTCCGGGTCAGGCCGACCCAACTCGGTCTGACGGTCCTCGGCGTGGTCCTCGCGGCGACCGCGACCGGGGCCGCGGGACCCATCGGTTTCGTCGCACTCACCGCACCACAACTTGCCCGCCGTCTCACCCGGACCGCCCATCTCCCGCTAGTGTGCGCGGCGTTGACGGGCGCGATCACCGTGGTGGGTGCGGATCTCGCGGCCCGCACCCTGGCGCCACCCCTTGAGATCCCGGTCGGCGCGCTCACGGCGCTGGTCGGCGGCCCGTATCTGCTGTGGCTCCTCGGCAAGGGGGACGGCCACGGCGTGCGGTGAGGGCGCCTCGACCGGCTACAGCAGCTTCGCGATCGCCTCCGCCGTGTCCGTCTCGCCGAGCCTCGGGAAGATCTTCTCGAGGCTGTTGCGGTGTGCGTCGGCGTCCATGTCGGTCACGGCGTCGACGGCGACCGTGACGTGGTAGCCGTGCTCGTGTGCCGCGCGGGCCGTCGACTCGACGCCGATGCTGGTCGCGATGCCGGCGACCACCACCTGGGTGACGCCCCGGCGGCGCAGCTGGAGGTCGAGGTCGGTGCCGTAGAAGGCGCCCCACTGCTGCTTGGTGACGACGATGTCGCTGTCCTTGCGGCCGAGTTCGGGAACCAGGTCCGCCCAGTCGGCGGGCACATCGCCGCCGCGAGCGGCCCCTTCGGTGCGCCCGGGGGCGCCACCGGTGACGCGGACCAGGACGACGGGCAGGCCACGCTCACGGAAGGCGTCGGCGAGGCGGGCGGAGCGTTCGACGATCTCCGCGGCGGGGTGGGCCGTGGGCAGGGCGGTGATGCCCTTCTGGAGGTCGACGAGGACGAGCGCCGTGGTGGGGTCGAGGGTGGTGGCAGTCATGGCTCAGTTCTCTTTCTTACGTGGGTCGTACGGGGATGTGGCCGGGAAGTTGGTCATGTGCGGGTGCGCAGGGCCCGGTCGGTGAGGGTCAGGGCGACGAGGGCGAGCGCGAGGACGGCGCCGACCGCGCCCATGAGATGCAGTCCTGCGTCGTCGGCCCGCTGCCCGTAGGCGAGGCCGATCAGTCCGGACGCGGCGATGGCGCCGATGTACTGCGCCGTGCGCTGCAGCCCGGCCGCGGAGCCGATCTCGGCGGCGGGGGCGAAACTCTGCACGGCGGCTTGGTTGCTGGTGCCCATGAGGCCCTGCGGGATGCCGAAGCAGGCGCCGGCCAGGAGGAGTACGGCGAGCGGTGTGCTGCCCGAGGTGAAGAACAGCAGCGCGCTGCCCACGACGAGCAGGACGGAGGCGATGCTCAGCGGGGCGCGGATGCCCTTCGTACGGGCGCCGAGCAGCGAACAGGCAAGCGCGGCCAGGGACATGGGCAGCATGACGAGCCCGGTGTGCAGGGACGAGAGGCCGCGGGCCTCTTCCAGCCACTGGGTGAAGCCGTACATCACGCAGTACACGACGAGGTAGCTCAGGCCGTGCCGCAGATAGGTGCGGGCAAGGGCGTGGTTCCGGCCGAGCATGCGCAGGTCGATGAAGGGGTGCGGGTGGCGCAGCTGCCACCAGGTCAGCACGGTGGAGAGCACGGCCACGGGGGCGAGCAGCCACCACTGGGGGTGCGCCAGGTCGAGGAGGAAGACGACGAGGCAGGTGAGCGCACCGGTGAAGAGCAGGGTGCCGAGTGGGTCGAGGCCGCCCGCCGCGCCCTTGCCCGCCCGTTCCCCGCGCGGCGGGTCCTTGGGGATCCAGCGGAGCGCCGCGCCGTACGCGAGGAGTGCGACGGGGACGTTGACGGCGAAGATGCCGCGCCATCCTGCGGTCGCGACGAGGAGTCCGCCGAGCGTCGGTCCGATCGCCGCGCTGCCGAGCGCGGCGAAGGAGAGCCTGCCGAGGACGGTGCGCGGGGTCGTCCTGCCGAGCCTGCGTGACTCGTCGCGCAGGACGGCCATGGCGGCGGGGTAGGCGGCGGAGGTGCCTATGCCGAGGAGCAGCCGGGAGACGAGCAGCCAGCCGAAGCCCGGGGCGAGCGTGCCGACGAGCCCGGAGGCGACGACGACCACGAGCCCGCCGAGGAAGACCCGGCGCGGCCCGATGCTGTCGGCGAGTTTGCCGAGCACCGGCTGGGAGACGGCGCTCGCGAGGTAGAGGACGGACACGAGCCAGGCGGTGTCGGCGGCGCCGACGCCGAAGTCGTGCCCGATCGCCACCAGGGCTGTGGAGATCATCGTGGTGTTGAGCGGGTTGAGCAGTGAGCCGAGGAGGAGGGGTGCGGTGAGCCGTGCCCCGAAGGCGGGACGCTCGATCGCCGCCGGGCGGGCCGGGGCGTCCGGCTCCGTCCTCACTTCTGCACCAACCGCTCCAACAGCACGATGGCGTCGGCCAGTTGGCGACGTTCGGCCGGGTCGAGTCCGTCGGCGAGGGCCGTCGAGAGCCAGTCGTGCTTGGCGGCCCGCATCTCGGTGAGGGTGCGATGCCCCTGATCGGTCACGGAGACGACGGACTGCCGCCCGTCGTCGGGATCGGGGGCCCGCTCGACGAGCCCCATCTCCTCGAGGGCGGCCACGGTCAGGCGCATGGACTGGGGCCGGACGAGCTCCTCGCGGGCCAGGCCCGCGGTGGTGGCGGGGCCCGCGTGGTCGAGGCGGGCGAGCACGGAACGCTGCGTGGGGCTGAGTCCGGTCTCCGGTGTCACGCCGCGCAGGCGCCGCACGAGTCGCCGGACGACGTTCGACAGGTCGGCGGCGATCTGCTCGGGAGCCGAGTCGTCAGAGGGGTGTGCGCTCATGCACGTCACCGTACGAGATAGACAGGCAACCTTGCAAGGTTGCCTGTCTATCTTCTCTGCATGCGCGCTAGCGGATCGGCATGCCCGACAGCGTGCGCGCGATCACCAGACGCTGGATCTCGCTCGTTCCCTCGAAGATCGTGTAGATCGCGGCGTCACGGTGCATGCGCTCCACCGGGTACTCACGCGTGAAGCCGTTGCCGCCGAGGATCTGCACCGCCTGCGCGGTGACCTTCTTGGCGACCTCGCTCGCGTACAGCTTCGACATGGAGCCCTCGGCCGACTCGAACTTCTTGCCCGTGCTCGCCATCCACGAAGCGCGCCAGACGAGCAGACGGGCCGCGTCGATCTGCGTACGCATGTCGGCGAGCTGGAAGGCGATGCCCTGGTTGTCGATGATCGGGCGACCGAACTGCGTACGCGTCTTGGCGTACTCCAGGGCCTCCTCGTACGCGGCACGTGCCGTACCCACGGCCATGGCGCCGACGGCCGGGCGGGACGCCTCGAAGGTGGCCATCGCGGCGTTCTTCACGCGCTCGCCGCCGGTCTTGGCGCGCTCCCTGGCGCGGGCGAGGCGCTCGTCCAGCTTCTCCTTGCCGCCGAGCAGGCAGTGACCGGGGACACGGACGTCCTCAAGGACGACCTCGGCGGTGTGCGAGGCGCGGATGCCGTGCTTCTTGAACTTCTGGCCCTGGGAGAGGCCGGGGGTGTTCGGCGGGATGATGAAGGAGGCGTGCCCCTTGGAGCCGAGCTCGGCGTCGACGACCGCGACGACGACGTGGACGTTGGCGATGCCGCCGTTGGTCGCCCAGGTCTTGGTGCCGTTGAGGACCCACTCGTCCTTGGCCTCGTCGTAGACGGCGCGGGTGCGCATGGCCGCCACGTCGGAGCCCGCATCGGGCTCGGAGGAGCAGAAGGCGGCGAGCTTGACGTCGTTCACGTCGCCGTACATCTGCGGGATCCAGGTGCCGATCTGCTCCTCGGTGCCGTTGGCGAGGACGCCGACGGCGGCCAGACCCGTGCCCATGATGGACAGGCCGATGCCCGCGTCACCCCAGAAGATCTCCTCGGTCGCCATCACGATGCCGAGGCCCGTGGGGTCGAAGAACTGCTGGGCATAGAAGTCCAGGGAGTAGATCCCCAGCTTCGAGGCCTCCTGGATGATCGGCCAGGGGGTCTCCTCGCGCTCGTCCCATTCGGCGGCCGCGGGGCGGATCACATCAGCGGCGAACCCGTGGAGCCAGTCCCTGACCTCCTTCTGTTCGTCGTTGAGCTCCATGGTGAACTCGGCCATGACCCCTCCAGGACCTGCGGTGAAGACATACGTTACTTGCGGTAACTGGAGTCTGTTACCGGCCGGTAGCGTATGTCAACTCCCGGCCGCCCGTTCGATGCGCGCCGAGCGCGGGGTGTTACGTTGCGCGTGCGTAACGCAATCGCATGGGCGGGGAGAGAATCGCTATGGAGACCACCACAGAGCAGACCGATCAGCAACGGTCTGCCGAGCAGCGGCGGCGCGAGCTGCTTGAGGCCGCCGACCGGGTGGTGCTGCGTGACGGGCCCGGCGCCTCGATGAACGCCATCGCCGCCGAGGCCGGCATCACCAAGCCGATCCTGTACCGGCACTTCGGCGACAAGGGCGGCCTTTACGCCGCGCTCGCCAAGCGGCACACCGACGCGCTTCTGGGCTCGCTGCGCGCCGCGCTCGACGCCCCGGCCGAGCGCAGGGAGCGGGTCGAGCAGACCCTTGACACCTACCTCGCGGCGATCGAGGCCCGCCCGCAGGTCTACCGCTTCCTGATGCACCCATCGGACGCCGTCACCACCCCCGGCGAGCAGGGCTTCGACGTGGGCCTGCACTCCGCCCCCGTGCTGCGCCGCATGGGCGAGGAGCTCGCGCAGGTCATCGAGGAGCGGGTCGACCTCGGCCCCGGCAGCGCCCAGCTCGCTCGCGTGTGGGGGCACGGCATCGTCGGCATGATGCACGCGGCCGGTGACTGGTGGCTGGGCGAACGGCCCTGCCCGCGCGCGGAGTTGGTGAGCAGCCTGGCCGACCTGCTGTGGGGACGGCTCGCCGCTGCGGGCAACCGCATCGGCGGCCCCGGGTTCTGAGGGCCGCCCTGGAGAACCCCTGAAGGTCAGCTGCTCCACGGCGCCTTGGCGGCGGCCCGCAGAACCCTGCGCCGCCGCCAGCCCGTGACGTGATCGGTGTAGACGCCGCCCTCCAGGTGGTCGCACTCGTGCTGCAGGCAGCGCGCGAACCAGCCGGTCCCGTGCACCCGCACCGGCTCACCCAACACGTCGAAGCCCTCCACCACCGCGTGGTCGAAGCGCGGCGTACCGGCCTCAAGGCCCGGCAGTGAGAGGCACCCCTCCGGGCCGCGCACGCTGATGCCGTCCGCCTCCACGAGGCGCGGGTTCACCACGTACCCGAGGTGACGCACATCGTCGTCGTCCGGGCAGTCGTACACGAAGACCCGCTGGTTCACGCCGATCTGGTTGGCGGCAAGCCCCACGCCCTGGGCGGCGTACATCGTGGCGTACATGTCCTCGATGAGCCGCGCCAGTTCGGGGCCGAAGTCGGTGACCTGCTCGCACGCCGTGTGCAGCACGGGGTCGCCGAGCAGAGTCAGGGGTCGTACGCGCCCTGAGGCGCCCGGGATCGAGCCGTGTCGCATGGCCGCAAGGGTACGGTCCTTGGAAAGCCCCGGGGTCGGGGTGGTGCCGCGGTTCGGGCTTGTGAGTGGATCTCGATAGGCTGAGGTTCATCGCGTTGCCGGGGGCAGTCGCGGCGCCGTACGCAAGGAGGATCCAGAACTGATGGCAGGCAACACGGACCCGCTGTCGCCGCGGGCCAAGCTGGCCGTGACGGCGGGCAAGGCGGCCGCGGCGGTGTCGCGCGCGGCGGGCCGCGGCAGCGGATCGGTGATCGGTGGCCGCGTTTCACTCAAACTCGACCCCGACCTGCTCGGGCGTCTGGCCACGCACCTGGACGTGGTGCTCGTCTCGGCCACGAACGGCAAGACGACCACGACCCGGCTGCTCGCGGAGGCGCTGCGCGCCAGCGGGCCCGTGGTGTCGAACGCCCTTGGCGCGAACATGCCGGCCGGGATCACCTCGGCCCTCGCGGGCGGCTCGGACGCCAGGTTCGGCGTGATCGAGGTCGACGAGAAGTACCTCGCCGGTGTCGCCCGTGATGTGACACCGAAGGCGATCGCGCTGCTCAACCTCTCGCGCGACCAGCTGGACCGCGCCGGCGAGACCCGCATGATGGCGGAGGCCTGGCGCGAGGGCCTGGCCGGTTCCAAGGCCGTCGTGATCGCGAACGCGGACGACCCGCTGGTCGTCTGGGCGGCGTCCTCGTCGCCGAACGTGGTGTGGGTGGCCGCCGGCCAGGAGTGGAAGGACGACGCCTGGTCGTGCCCCTCCTGCGGCGGTGTGATGCAGCGCCCCGGGGACGACTGGTTCTGCGGCGAGTGCGGTTTCCGCCGCCCCGCGCCCAGCTGGGTGCTCTCCGGCGACCACGTCCTCGACCCGCACGGCTCGGCCTGGCCGATCCATCTGCAGCTGCCGGGCCGGGCGAACAAGGCGAACGCGACCACGTCGGCCGCCGTCGCCGCCGTCTTCGGAGTGCCGCCACAGGTCGCCCTGGAGCGGATGTACCAGGTGCAGGCGGTCGCCGGACGCTATGACGTCGTGCAGTTCCAGGGCCGCGATCTGCGGCTGCTGCTCGCGAAGAACCCGGCGGGCTGGCTCGAGACGTTCTCGCTGATCGACCCGCCGCCCACCCCTGTGGTGCTCTCCGTGAACGCCCGTGGCGCCGACGGCACCGACACCTCCTGGCTGTGGGACGTCGACTACACCCGCCTGGCCGGACACCCGATCTTCGTGCTCGGTGACCGCAAGCTGGACCTCGCGGTGCGTCTTGAGGTCGCGGGCCTGGACTTCCGGGTCTGCGAGTCCCTCGACGAGGCCGTGCAGTTGGCGCCGCCGGGACGGATCGAGACGATCGCGAACTACACCGCGTTCCAGGACCTGCGCCGCCGCGTCGGCAACTGACCCCACCGGACCCTCTAGACCCTCGTAGGGACGAATGAGCATGAGCGACAACAGCCTGCGGCTGGTGTGGGTCTACCCCGACCTGCTGAGCACGTACGGAGACCAGGGCAACGCCCTGGTCGTGGAGCGCCGCGCCCAACAGCGCGGCCTCCAGGTCGAGCGCTACGACGTGCGCAGCGACCAGCCGGTGCCCACCTCCGGCGACATCTATCTGATCGGCGGCGGCGAGGACCGCCCGCAGCGGCTCGCGGCCGAGCGGCTGCGCCGCGACGGCGGGCTGCAGCGGGCCGTGGGCAACGGCGCGATCGTCTTCTCGGTGTGCGCGGGGTACCAGATCCTGGGCAACGAGTTCATCAACGACCTCGGCCAGCGCGAGCCGGGCCTCGGCCTGCTCGACGTGGTCTCCACCCGTGGCGAGGGCGACCGGTGCGTCGGCGACGTCCTGGGCGACATCGACCCGCAGCTGGGCCTGCCCCCGCTGACCGGCTTCGAGAACCACCAGGGCATCACGCACATCGGCCCGTCCGCGCGGCCGTTCGCACGCGTCTCGCTCGGCCGGGGCAACGGCACGGGTGACGGCACCGAGGGCGCGTACAACGGCACGGTCTTCGGCACGTACATGCACGGCCCCGTCCTCGCCCGCAACCCGCTGATCGCGGACCTGCTCCTGAAGCTGGCCCTCGACGTGAACGCGCTGCCGCCGACGGACGACCGCTGGTACGAGGCGCTGCGCGCCGAGCGCATGAACGCCGCACAACAGCCCGCCTGAACCCCACGCCGCACAGGTGAGCGGCACAGTCCAGCAGTCGGACGCCCGGTGCTGCCCCGCCCCCTCCCGCCTATAGGGTGGCGGGGTTCCCGCCGGACGACGTGGTCCGGACTCCGGCCCACGTAGCAGAGGGCCCCTCTTTATGAAAGACGTTGGCGGGCTATGCGCATTGGTGTCCTCACCTCCGGCGGCGACTGCCCCGGTCTGAATGCTGTCATCCGTTCGGTCGTGCACCGTGCCGTCGTCGACCACGGCGACGAGGTCATCGGCTTCCACGACGGCTGGCGCGGCCTGCTCGAATGCGACTACCGCAAGCTCGACCTGGACGCGGTGGGCGGCATCCTGGCGCGTGGCGGAACGATTCTGGGATCGTCCCGTGTACAGCCCGCGCATCTGCGCGACGGCGTCGAGCGGGCCAAGGGCCACCTCGCCGACCTGGGCCTCGACGCGGTCATCCCGATCGGCGGCGAAGGCACGCTGAAGGCCGCCCGGCTCCTGTCGGACGCGGGTCTGCCGATCGTCGGGGTGCCCAAGACGATCGACAACGACATCGCGGTGACCGATGTGACGTTCGGCTTCGACACCGCGGTCGGCGTGGCGACCGAGGCCCTCGACCGCCTCAAGACGACCGCCGAGTCGCACCAGCGGGTCCTGATCGTCGAGGTCATGGGCCGGCACACCGGCTGGATCGCGCTGCACTCGGGCATGGCCGCGGGCGCGCACGCGATCGTCGTGCCCGAGCGGCCCTTCGACATCGAGGAACTGGCGCGGAAGGTCGGCGAACGGTTCTCCGCGGGCAAGAAGTTCGCGATCGTCGTGGCCGCAGAGGGCGCCAAGCCCCGTGAGGGCTCGATGGCGTTCGACGAGGGCATCAAGGACATGTACGGCCACGAGCGGTTCGCCGGCATCGCCCGACAGCTCTCCATCGAACTGGAGCAGCGCCTGGGCAAGGAGGCGCGCCCGGTGATCCTCGGGCACGTCCAGCGCGGCGGCACCCCCACCGCGTACGACCGGGTGCTCGCCACCCGCTTCGGCTGGCACGCCGTGGAGGCCGTGCACCGCGGCGAGTTCGGCAAGATGACGGCGCTGCGCGGCACGGACATCATGATGGTCCCGCTCGCCGAGGCCGTCGAGACGCTGAAGACGGTGCCTGACGAGCGTTACGCCGAGGCGGAGTGCGTCCTCTAGACCAAGCTATGGATCAAGACTGAACGAAC